>JABXHO010000071.1 GCA_013373595.1 Flavobacteriales bacterium
ATTATTACGAAGTACTAGGACTATCGAAAAGTGCCACGGATGCTGAAATAAAAAAGGCGTACCGAAAAATGGCGTTGAAGTATCACCCGGACAAAAATCCTGATGATACGGAAGCAGAAGAGAAGTTCAAGGAAGCGGCAGAAGCTTACGAAGTGTTGAGCAATCCAGAGAAGAAGTCTCGTTACGATCAATTCGGTCATGCTGGCATGGGCGGAGGCGGAGGCTTCGGCGGTGGTATGAACATGGATGACATCTTCTCTCAGTTCGGTGATATTTTCGGAGGTGCATTTGGCGGTGGCGGAAGCTTCGGTGGAAGTCGCGGTGGATCACGTCGTGTACGTGGAACAAACCTTCGCGTAAAAATGAAATTGACACTTCAGGAAATTGCTGATGGTGTTAAGAAAAAAATCAAGGTCAATAAGCTCGTTAATGCAGAAGGTGTAACCTTCAAAACGTGTTCGAACTGTAACGGATCTGGTCGTGTAACGCGTGTTTCCCAAACATTCTTGGGCGCAATGCAAACACAATCGGCATGTCCTACGTGTCATGGAGCAGGTAAAATGATTGACAAGAAGCCTGCAAATGCGGATGCAAACGGATTAGAGCGTAAAGAGGAGGTGATCGAAATTGAAATTCCAGCTGGTGTAATGGATGGAATGCAATTGAGCGTGACTGGAAAAGGAAACGCAGGACCGTTTGATGGAGTTCCAGGTGACTTAATTGTTGTGGTAGAGGAAGTTCCGCACGATAAGTTGCGAAGAGATGGTGACAACCTTCATTACGATGCGTATGTCAGTTTCGTGGATGCCGTGCTCGGAAGTTCAATCGAAATTCCAACGATTTCAGGTAAGGCCAAAATCAAAGTGGATGCAGGAACGCAAAGCGGAAAAGTACTTCGCTTGAAAGGAAAAGGAATCCCAGCGTTACAATCATACGGAACAGGAGATTTGTTTGTACACATCAATGTTTGGACACCTAAGAAAGTGTCGAAAAGTGAAAAAGAAATGTTGGAAAAACTTCGTGAAAGCGAGAACTTCCAACCGAATCCAGATAAGCAAGACAAAGGATTCTTCGAGCGAATGAAAGACATGTTCTAATACATGAAATTCATTCAGCAATACCAAAAGGGAACAGAAAGTTTTTGGACCTACATACTCTCAGCAGTTTTCGTCTTTCTCGGACTGTTGCTAGGGAATATGCTGGTATTGCTGTTGGCGCACTTCATGGGAGGAGGCATTTCGCTTGCGAATGCGGCAAACCCTTTTGTCAATTACGATACAAATACGCAGCTCATTTTCATGATGTTGCCTTTTGGAACGGCGTTATTGGCATTGGTGTTGAGCATCAAGTACGTGCACAAACGTCCCATTTTGAGTCTGTTTACGGCACGTTCAAAATTTGATTGGAAGCGTTATTTCTTCGCATTTGGCGTGTGGATCGTTGTCTTGACTGCGTTCATGGCGATTGTTGCCACTATGTCAGATCAAATCTATTGGAACTTTGACAGCTCTACCTTTGTGATGTTACTGGCCATTTCACTCGTGATGTTTCCGATTCAAACAGCGGCGGAGGAAGCCTTCTTTCGAGGATGGTTGCTCCAAGGGTTAGGACTTCGACTCAAGCATGCAGGATGGAGCATTTTGTTCACAGGCATCATCTTCGGATTATTGCATGGAGCCAATCCAGAAGTCGATAAAATTGGATACGGAGTTTTTGCCTTCTACATCATCTCCGGAATTTTTCTCGGAATCATTGCTCATTTGGATGATGGACTCGAATTGGGAATGGGCTATCACGCGGCAAACAATCTTTTCGCAGCGGTTATTTTAACAAACGATTGGCAAGTATTTCATACGGATGCACTTTTTATCGATACGGCACCTCCTTCGTTTGGATGGGAAAATATTCTCACTTTAGCGATTATTCAGCCGATCTTCCTGCTCATCTTCGGGAAAATCTACAAGTGGAAAAATTGGAAGTCCCAACTCTTCAAAAGCTACGTAGACGAGCCAACACAGAACAATTGATCTGGTAAGAGCAACCTTCTTGCTACAACCAAGTTTTCTACAAACCGAGAAATGTCTGTAAGGAAGTTTCATTGAAATCGTCCTAGCCACTAATGAAATTAATGTATTTTTAAACCTGAGTTCGATAAACGGATACAATTACTTCGTGATTTACGATCAGCTCACTTTTTAAAATCAACATTACATAACAACACAAAATGAAAACGTATTACGATCCAGACGACCTCAAGAAATTCGGCAATATCTCTGATTTCCAACCAAAATTAGGAAAGAAATTTTTCGATTATTACGGTCATGTTTTTCAAGAAGGAGCACTCACAGCTCGCGAAAAATCGTTGATTGCATTAGCCGTAGCGCATGCAGTTCAATGTCCTTATTGTATTGATGCCTACACGGAAGATACGATGGAGAAAGGATGCGACGAAGAACAAATGATGGAAGCCGTTCACGTAGCAGCAGCAATTCGTGGCGGAGCAAGTTTGGTTCACGGCGTTCAAATGATGAATAAATATAAAGACCTCTCAATGTAATGGCAGTATTGACACACAAATCTCTGGCGGCGCAAAGTCACGAGTTATCTGAAGTAGATCGACAACTTGACCTTTTAAAAAAGGCAAATCTTACCCCTTTTCAAGACAAATTGGAAGAATCGGGTCTATTCCCGTTAACCACGACGAAGTTGGATATCTTCCAAATCAATGTCGGGAAAATGTGTAATCAAGTCTGTAAACATTGCCACGTTGATGCTGGACCAGACCGAAAGGAGATCATGACGCGCGAAACAATGCAACTTTGTCTCGATGCAATTGATAAAACAGACTGCTCAACAGTGGACCTCACGGGAGGAGCGCCTGAAATGAATCCTGATTTTCGTTGGTTCGTAGAGCAGCTTTCAGCGAAAGGGAAGAAGGTATTGGTTCGATGTAATTTGACCATCATTGTAGCGAACAAAAAGTACAATGATCTTCCCGAATTTTTCAAAAAGCACAACGTAGAAGTTGTTTCCTCGTTGCCGTATTTTACTTCAACAAAAACAGACGCGCAACGTGGTGATGGTGTGTTCGAACGCAGTATCAAAGCCTTGCAAATGTTGAACGCTGTAGGATATGGAGTAGAAGGTACAGGATTAACCTTGAACCTCGTGTACAATCCTGCAGGAGCGTTTTTACCTCCAGCGCAAGAATCGCTTCAAGCTGATTTCAAGAAGAAATTGAAAGATCGATTCGATATCACATTCAATGAACTCTTCGCAATTACAAACCTTCCAATTAGCCGTTACCTCGAATATTTGGTGGCAAGCGATAACTACGAAGGATACATGGAGAAATTGGTGAATGCCTACAATCCATCGGCAGCGGCAAATGTCATGTGTAGAAATACCATTTCGATCAGTTGGGATGGTTACATTTTCGATTGCGATTTTAATCAAATGCTCGATTTAAAAGTAGCAACGAAAGGTCAACACTTGAAAGATTTTGATCTCGAAGGATTAAACAACCGAACAATCATCGTGAACCAACATTGTTATGGATGCACGGCTGGAGCAGGGTCTAGCTGTGGAGGAACAACGGCATAAAGAAAGAACTTAGAAAATGAAATCATATTTAGACGAAACAGTAAACGTGTATCGTGATGCAGCCTTGAAACCAGATGTGGGACTTTGCTGCACGACAACTCCGATTTGGGCTTTGCCTGGATTGGATATGCCAAGTATCATGCTTGAAATGAACTACGGATGTGGGAGTACAGTAAATCCACGCGATTTGGTGAATGAACCAACTGTGCTTTACGTTGGAGTTGGAGGAGGAATGGAAGTGTTCCAATTCTCATACTTCAGTAGAAAGAAAAACGGAGTTATAGGTGTTGATGTAGTGGATGAAATGCTTGATGCATGTAGTGAAAACTTGAAAACAGCCGAAGAAACAAATCCATGGTTCAAATCAGAATTTGTGGACGTTCGAAAAGGTGATGCCTTGAATTTGCCCGTAGAAGATGAATCAATTGATGTTGCTGCGCAAAACTGCCTATTCAATATTTTCAATAAAGAAGATTTGAAGAAAGCCTTGGCAGAGATGTATCGTGTATTGAAGCCAAACGGACGATTGGTGTTGTCTGATCCAGTTACAGAAGATCCAATGCCCGAATCGTTGCGCAATGATGATCGTCTTCGCGCGCTCTGTTTGAGTGGTTCTCTTCCATTGAAGGAGTACATCAAAATGATGACGGATGCGGGATTCGGAACAATTGAGGTTCGCGCAAAACGACCTTACCGCGTGCTCGATCCAAAGCACTACGACACGGAAGAGATGATTTTCTTAGAAAGTGTAGAAGTATGTGCAATCAAAGATCCAATGCCGGAAGATGGACCGTGTGTCTTCACTGGGAAAGCCGCAATTTATTACGGTGACGAAGAATATTTTGATGATGGAGCAGGGCATACCTTACTTCAAAATCAACCCTTAGCTATTTGTGATAAAACGGCAGGAGCTTTGGCGAGTTTAAACCGCGAGGATATTTACATTTCCGACTCAACGTATCATTACGACGGAGGCGGTTGCTGCTAAAAAAAACGTAACAAAATAAATGAATCCCGTTTTGATTCCGATGATTATCGGTTCGAAGCGGGATTTTTGCGTTTAGAATCGTTTTGGTAGCGTTCGCCCTCCACACGTAAACGCAAGTCTTAAGACTGAGGTACGCGAACTCCGAGCTTTCCATAATCTTTTCCATCCATCGATCTTTCAATTCTTCAATCTTTCCTATCTTCACACCACATGAATACCATTCTCGACATACGAAATATCAGCAAGTCATTTTACAAAAAGGTGGCGCTGGATAACGTCTCGCTGACCGTCCAAAAAGGAGAAATCCTTGGCGTGATGGGACCAAACGGAGCCGGA
>JABXHO010000049.1 GCA_013373595.1 Flavobacteriales bacterium
GATGCATCGGGT
This sequence comes from Flavobacteriales bacterium, assembly GCA_013373595.1. Taxonomy (GTDB): domain Bacteria; phylum Bacteroidota; class Bacteroidia; order Flavobacteriales_D; family Crocinitomicaceae; genus UBA4466. Next base: position 13 of record JABXHO010000049.1, read on the forward strand.
GATGGATGGGTTGCTCCGTTGGATGCTGTCGCTGGTGAAACCTATGTCTTGGCATTTAATATTTTCCAAAATGGGAATCCCCAACCAATTATTGATGCTACATTTGGTGGAACAGGAACGCTTGATTGTACGCCTGTTTTCTTGCCAATTACTCTGGAATCGGTTGACGCTATAAATCAAGGATCAAAAAACCTGATTACTTGGATTACGAATTCTGAACAAAACAACGATTTCTTCACCCTAGAGCGAAGTCGAGACGTTGAAAATTGGACGGAAGTAGGCAAGTTGCCTGGGGCTGGAAACTCACAAGTATCGTTGATGTATTCGATGGAGGATTACGAATTTTATTCCCCAATCACTTACTACCGATTGAAACAAACCGATTACGATGGTAAGGAGACTTATTCTGAAGTTGTGTCGGTAAATACTTCAAAAGGAGATGGCGATCAATTCGTTTCAGAAATTTACCCGAACGTAACAAGCGAAAATTTCAATTTTAAAATCGAAAGCAATGAGACTTCGACTCCATTGAGTGTGACCATACTGGATTCTTACGGTAAAATCGTGTTCGAGGAAAATTATACTCATCTCGGAAAAGGATTTGAAAAAACGGTTGACGTTTCCCACTTAGCGCTAGGAGTGTACGAAGTGATTTTCACTCAAGGTTCAACGCAAGTGGTTCAAAAGTTGGTTGTAGCGAACAATTAGATCATCCATTGTTTCTCATCTAACCAGAACTGTATGATCTAACAGCAGATCAGAAATTCAGGGCATTCATGAATGTTCTGAATTTCTAGTTCAATCTTATTTTTTTACATTTGCCCGCATAGTCTTTTTTAAGTGTTGAATTCTTTCAGTGGATTCCTAAAGGAGTTTTAGCCTTTATCGTAAACACATTGTCTCTACTAGTTTTGATCATAAAAACCGCGAGTAGATTCCTTCATAGTTGACTATAATTTTACAGACTTTCTAGATCGAATTCTAGAGGGTTCGAATGATAAAAATGATATGGTATGAGGATCGCAAAAGGAATTAGAACCACGCTGAGTAAAGGGGTGATTATTCCAAGTTTAGTTTTCATTCTAAGTATTTGTTTGCTTTCAGCCATCTTTCCGAAAGACACTGAAAATGTATTGAATACGATTAAGCGCTTCATTTTTGAGAACCTTAACTACGTTTATGTTTGGTCGGTGACCATTTTTGTATTGTTTCTCATCTATCTGATGTTCAGTAAATATGGAAACATCCGACTGGGTAGAAATAACAGTAAACCTGAGTATTCTTTCTTTTCGTGGATTTCCATGCTCTTCGCTGCTGGAATGGGAATTGGACTGATGTATTTTAGTGTTGCGGAGCCAATGCAACATTATTCGAACGAAGTATTCGAGGGAAATACGGCAGTTCAACGCGCGAAGGATGCTCAGTTATATACTTTTTTTCACTGGGGGATACATGCGTGGGCGATATACGGAGTAGTTGGATTGTCACTATCTTATTTTGCCTACCGTTACCGATTGCCACTTTCGTTAAGAAGTTGTTTTTATCCCTTGTTGAAAGATAAAATAAAAGGACGCTGGGGAAACGCCATTGATGTATTCGCACTGTGCAGTACCTTTTTTGGAATCACGACAACCCTGGGATTTGGAGTGGTCCAAATTAACTCAGGATTAGAAACACTTAACGTTGTTCCAGAGAGTAACTTCACCACACAAATAGCAATTGTTGCAGTGCTCGTTTTACTTTCGATTGTGTCCGCTGTAAGTGGAGTGGACAAAGGTGTGAGGATTTTAAGTAACATCAATATTGTAAGTGTTGTTATTCTGCTGTTGTTTGTTCTCTTACTTGGTCCAACGGTTTACTTAATTGGAAGCTTCACGGATGGGATCGGAAATTACATAAACAACTTCTTTAGTCTCACCTTTAACACGCACGTCTATGAAGAAAACATGCAGCCATGGTTCCACGACTGGACGATATTGTATTGGGCATGGTGGATTTCATGGTCGCCTTACGTTGGATTATTCATTGCGAAGATTTCAAAAGGCCGTACAATACGCGAATTCATTGCTGCGGTTTTAATCATTCCGACGCTGTTTAATTTTATTTGGATGGCAGTCTTCGGAAATAGCGCAATTTGGTTCGATTCAAATGTGGCTGATGGCGCTTTAAGTCTTTTGGCTGACAATCCTGATGCATTGATGTTCGGCTTTTTGGAATATTTACCGTGGACGGAAATCACAAGCTTTTTGACAATATCGATTATCATTATTTTCTTCGTTACTTCAGCTGATTCGGGAATGTTTGTGATGAATAGCATTGCAACAAAGAACGCTCGTGTTTCTCCAAAATGGCAAACGATTGGCTGGGGGATTTTGTTGGCAACGCTCGCATTAATATTGTTGAATGCTGGCGGACTTGATGCTTTGCAGAGTATGACATTGATCACGGCATTACCATTTTCCATTATCATGCTGCTCTTCATTGTGAGTTTGGTGAAGGCGCTCTCAATCGATAAGAACTATTACGAAAGAGACTTTTCCGCGAGCACGATTCCATGGTCTGGTGAGTCTTGGAAAGAGCGTTTAAGCCAAATTGTTTCATATAACGATAAAAAGGCAACCAATGAATACATCAGCACTACGGTGAAGGAAGCATTGTTCGAGCTTCAACAGGAATTTGTCAAAAATGGTATTGACGCAAAGATTAATTCCTATCGAAATCCTCAAAAAGTAGAGCTTGAAATTCAATATGACGTTGTAAACAACTTCATCTATGGTGTAAAGAATGAGTCAAAAATAGTGTCGGATTATCTACTGAACGAGCAGAGTCTAAAAGAGATGGATGATAATAGAACCTTTTTTCCGAAATCCTACTTTGGTGATGATCGCGAGGGGTACGATGTACAGCTCTTTACCAAGAATGAACTAATATCGGATGTGTTAAAGCACTACGAACGATTCTTGGAGATTGTTTCCGAGGAACAAAACGAAATGTTTGTGAGTAGCAATAACAACCGAAAATTGAGGTAAACTGTTCTTATTTACGTTGTTTTTAGTTTTGAATAAATGTCCAAACTGATAAACTCTCCATTTTTAACTTCGCAGTCTTTCATGGTTCCTTCGTGTTGAAAGTCGAGTTTCGCCATGGCGTTTTTACAATTTATATTCCCCGACTCTACAAATCCTTCTATTCTGTGGAGACCTAAATTTTCAAAACCGTAGTTGCAGATGAGTGGCATGGCTTCTTTCATGATTCCTTTACCCCAAAAGTCTGTTAGTAGCCAAAAGCCAATCTCCGCTTTTTTATGTTCTTTACTCAAGTCGTTGAGTCCACCTGCGCCGTAAAAGGTTTCGTTGTCTAGCGAACAAACGGCAAACCACATTCCGGTTTCCTCTTTCTCAAGCTTCGCAAACCAATTCATTTGCTCTTTTGTTGCTTCGATGCTGTCGAAACTAATTCCGTAGTGTTTGATGATGTCAGGATGCGAAAGTCCTTTGAAGACATGTTCAATATCACTTTCCAAAAATGGTCTGAGTAAAAGTCTGCTGCTCTGTATCGTTTTGTTGTTGAAGGTATTCATTAGGGTTAAATTTTATTCTTTTACGACTTTTTAGAGTCGCCATTTAGCGGTTTCGACTGCTACGTTCGATTAGTAATCACGCGAATAGACTGATTTTCTAATACATCATGGATTCATATTCATCGTAATCCATTTCTTGTATTTTGATTTTCTTGGCTCCATCTGATGGGCGAATAGGCACTCTTCGATAGAGCATAATGGCCCGAGTAATTTCTGCTCCCATCAGCAAAACAAGCGTGGAATAATATACCCACATCAAGATGACAATCACTGAACCTGCTGCATCATATGTTTGGGAAAAATCACTGCTTCTCAAGTACTGGCCGATGAGGAACTTACCCAAAAATAGCATCGCTGTGGTAATCAATGCAGCTAATGAAATATCTTTCCACTTTAATTTCACGTCGGGTAACATTTTAAAAATGAGGTAGACGACTAAAAACATAATACCTAAACCAACGACATTATTAATGACTTCCAACCAAAATACGGGCTCACCTCCAGTCGCTTTTTCAATGCTATCAAAAAACATCTGAAGAAGTGAATCTAATAATAGAGAAACAAGCAAAACGAAGCCGAGGGAAAGCATCATTCCTAAGGACAATATGCGATTAATCAAATACTTTACATATCCGCGTTTGGGCGTAGCACGTACGTCCCAGATTCGGTTCAACGCCTCTTGGAGCGTAACGAAGATAGTGGTTGCTGAGAATATCAAGGTTCCCACACCGAAGGCGGTTTTCCAAAAGGTGTCCTGCAATGGTTCTACCTTGTTCAGTACTTCTCCAACTGTTTCAGCTGGCCCCTTTCCAATGAAACGCTGCAACTGTAAAATTAATTCCGTCTCTAGCTGCGCTTGATCAATAAATAAACCTCCAATGACCGTTACGGTTATTAGCAGACCTGGCAGGGCAAAAATGGTATAAAATGCCATCGATGCGGCAAAATTAAAGACACCATGATTACTCATTCCATCAATCGCGGTGCTGCCAACAGCAACTATAGACTTAAAGACTTTCTTTATCATTAGTTTAAAATATGATGAAACTAGCTGTAAAAACCAGTTTGAACATTGCTAAAGACTAAAACTCTTCCCAAAATATCAATTATGAATGACTTTGATTCTATTAGAGTAACCTTCCTTGGAAAAATTGGGCTTTTTGTTGCGGAGAGACGAGGATTATCAAACCGTTCAGCAAGGCTGAAGTTTGTGGGCTCCACTTCGTTCCGGCTCGAACCGTGGTTCGACTCCCTACTTCCGTAAACGAAAAAAGGACAACCTTTCGGTCATCCTTTTTATCGTGCGGAGAGACGGGGATTCGAACCCCGGGTACCCGTTAGAGTACGCTTGTTTAGCAAACAAGTCCTTTCGGCCACTCAGGCACCTCTCCGTTCGCTTGGAGCGAGGGCAAAGTTAAAAAATCAAAAACAATTCGGAATAAAAAAATGAACTTTTTTCCCTTTTTTTAAGTGATTTTTTTGAGCACCTTGAATCACAGAACCAAGGTGAGCCATTCACTCGTTTCTAAAGCAAAGAGTAAGATCCATAAAAGATGATAAGGTGTGTACACTTTTTTGACTTGGGTAGACGCCACCATCAGTCCATAAGCGAGTAACAGAAAGAGTGAATTATTTGTCCACGCACCAATAAGAAAGGGGGCAAGGGCTATAATGCTCAAAAGAAGGGCAATGCCACTTTTCTGTTTGAGTATGCTAGCAACAATGGCTATCAATACGAGGAAGAAATAAGTTATTTGGAAATAGTCAGTGGTTAAACCAGACATAAACTTTTCCATTTCCACTGGTGCGTAAAAGAAGGTCCAAAAAAATTGTGTGCCCATAACACCAACAATTCCCGCAGAGATCGCTAAAATACCTGCAAGCACATTGCTTTTCGAGTGCCAAACAAAAAACTGAATGGTTACGGCGAGTAGAATAAACTCGTTTAATGGAAAAGGAAAAATGAATGAACCCTGATTAAGGAAAATACTCGTAGCAAAAATCACCCAAGTGAGAATGCTCAGAAAAATCGTACGTGCCTCGCGTGTCATTATTTTTTGCTCAACGCTTCTTCCACGTAATCAAAAGTAGAGAGAATAACAGGTTTGCCGTCTACAACAGCGATATCGTGTTCGAAATGTGCGCTTGGCAAACCATCTTCGGTAACAATCGTCCATTCGTCGTCCAATATTTTAACACGCTCTGTTCCCAGATTGATCATCGGTTCGATAGCAATTGTAAGACCATTTTCGATTTTCTTTCCACGACCTCTTCGTCCGTAGTTAGGAACTTGTGGATCTTCGTGTAATTTCGTTCCGAGCCCATGTCCAACCAAATCACGAACAACACCATATCCTTGTTTTTCTGCGTGTTGTTGGATGGCAAAACCAATATCACCAATGCGATTTCCTGCTTTTGCTGCTGCAATTCCTAGCATAAGACATTCGTGGGTTACATCAAGTAATTTTTTTACTTCTGGTTTCACTTCTCCAATTTGGAAAGTGTAGGCATGGTCACCATAATAACCTTTGTAAACCGCACCACAATCTACCGAAACAACATCTCCTTCTTTGAAAGGAATATCAGAGGGAAGTCCGTGAACAACCTGCTCATTTACCGAAACAAGTACCGTACTTGGGCAACCGTACAAACCTTTAAAACCTGGAGTGGCATCTTGAGAAAGGATATATTCTTCAGCGAGTGTATCGAGTTCTTTCCCTGTTACACCTGGACCAATACGCTCCGCAATTTTCCCCAAGGTTCTACTTACCACTTGCGCGGCATCACGCATGATTTCAATTTCGTCGGCTGTTTTGTACTTGATCATCTTTGCTTTCAATAAATTCATTGCGCCAAAGATAGTGAACTACGGGGAATAATGTAGATAGAAGAATCAGGTTCAATTACTTTTTCTTACTTCGTTCGGCCAGGTTACAGTTTCTGGAAAACTTCATAGCTTTCTCCAACCTGAATAAAATACATGCCAGTCTCAAGTTGAGAGACGTCAATTTCAGGACCTATTCCTGATTGAATAGTGTTCCCGAGATAATCATAAATTGAATAGTTCATGTCCGAATCTGTTACATTCGATAGGTGCAGAACAGTCGATGCTGGATTTGGGTGAATGAGAAATGAAGTATTTTCCTTCTCTGCAACGGATGAGGTGCTGTCAGTGATTCCCGTTCGGTCATAATTTGTTACTTCCTCCCAAACAATTGTTTGAATATAGTGCGCCAATGATGGGCTCGGATATTGAAAACCTTGTGGAGGATTGGTCATCAATTGTGCGGGCAATCCAACTGGACTTTCATTATAAATACACGCATAATGAATCATAGCAATGGCGTAGTCACCCAATGAGTTTGTATGAATGTTATCTCCGAATAATTCGTCAATGGATGTGATATCTGGAACCTGTCCAAGTTGAATATCATCGTAAATACGTCTCATCATTCGATGCCCTGGAATAATATACACAGGAGTCGCACCAGCTGGACGATTGGCATTGGAATAATCCATTAACTCTTCCCAATAGGCTTCGTACTCATCTAATGTTGGTCGCCAAGGGCCTTCAGTTCCATCAAGACTCGTCCAGGTTGTCCAAAGTAGAGTTGGGGTACCATTTCCCATGTTTCCGTTTTGCCATGCATTGTTTACATAGAGGGAAAGATAGGTATAGGAATCGGTCAAATCCACTGGGGAGGATTGAGCACCAGGAATAGGAATTCCTTCCGTAATAATTTGCAATTCCCAATCTGCGATGTCGAATCGTGCAGAGGGAGAGATAGTGCTATCGTGATCCCAACGCCAAAAGATCGGAGAACCCGGAATTGTTGATTTACCGATGTCATCACCTGCCCAAACGCCGCGAACGTCCGTCATTAAGTTGACATATTGGCCAGGCCAAGGTTGACCAAATAAGGGATCAGTTAAACTATGTCCACTATGAATTTGGCGAATATCGTAAGGATAAGCTTGCTTCGGTGGTAATTGAGTGAATCCATGTATGCTGACAAATAGCAGGAGTAGAAAGGCTAAATTTCTCATAATGTGTATGGTTATATACATTCAACGAGAACAGATAAAAAAGGGTTGCCGTACAGAAACAAAAAAAACGCCCTGACTCCCGATAGTTATCGGGACGTCAGGGCGTTTTAGATATCTCGTTTGGCTTTTCTTAAGCCAATACTTCACTTACTTTATCAGCTGCTTCTTGCAATTGAACCACTGAAATCACATCCAATCCAGATGCATCAATCAATTCTTTTGCTTCAACTGCGTTTGTTCCTTGCAAACGTACGATCAATGGAACTGGGAATTTACCGAATGCTTTGTAGGCATCAACAACTCCTTGTGCAACACGATCACAACGAACGATTCCTCCGAAGATGTTGATCAAGATTGCTTTTACGTTAGGATCTTTCAAAATGATTCCGAATGCTTTTTCAACACGCTCAGCATCTGCAGTACCACCTACGTCCAAGAAGTTCGCTGGGCTACCACCAGACAATTTGATGATGTCCATTGTTGCCATCGCAAGTCCAGCACCGTTTACCATACACCCAACGTTTCCGTCAAGCTTCACGAAGTTCAATCCAGCTTCGTCTGCTTCTACTTCTGTTGGATCTTCCTCTGTTTTGTCGCGCATTGCAGCGTAATCTGGGTGGCGGAACAATCCGTTTCCGTCCAAAGTCACTTTTGAGTCAACAGCAATGATTTTATCGTCAGACGTTTTCAAAACTGGGTTGATCTCAAACATGGCAGCGTCACATCCTTCGTAAGCAGCGTATAAACTCGCAACGAATTTTGTCATTTGCTTGAACGCTTGTCCAGACAATCCAAGGTTGAATGCGATTTTACGCAATTGGAAACCTTGAATTCCAACACGTGGATCAATTTCTTCTTTGAAAATCAAGTGAGGAGTTTCTTCCGCTACCGTCTCAATGTCCATTCCACCTTCTGTAGAATACATGATTGTGTTACGTCCAGACTCTCTGTCCAACAATACAGACATGTAGAACTCTTCTGGCTCAGAATCTCCAGGGTAGTAAACGTCTTGAGCAATCAACACCTTGTTTACCTTTTTCCCTTGATCGTTTGTTTGAGCTGTTACCAAGTGTCCGCCCAAAATTCCGTTAACGGTATCTTCAACTTTATCAATTCCTTTCGCCAAGACAACACCGTGAGATCCTGTTTCCGTAACAACACCTTTACCACGACCACCAGCGTGAATTTGCGCTTTCACCACGTACCACTCAGTACCTGTTTCTTCCGTTAATTCCTTCGCTGCAGCAACTGCGTCTTCCACTTTGTCAATAACTTTTCCCTCTTGGATAGCCACTCCAAAGCTTTTTAAAATCGATTTTCCTTGATATTCGTGTAAGTTCATCTATTCTCGTTTTGAGCCGTAAAAATAACAGGAATTTTGGAGAAAGGAGAACGAAATGGCGATTAGATTTAGAGTTTTTATCAGATTGGATTGATTGGGTAGTTGGATGGTTGGATTTTTACATTGTTTGACATGAAAATCACGAGAAACAGAATGCTTGAGGAATGTGAGAATCCTAGAGAACTCATTCAAAAAACTGGATTCATCCAAAATTAGATCGTCTCAAAATCAAACAATCCACCAAAGCTTATCGTACAAAAGGATTTAGCGCCAACGCATTGCTACCGACCACCTACAGACTTTAGTGCTTCACATGCCGCGTGCGATTCAGTTCCTTGCCTTCTCCCAATAGCGATCAGGGCAAGCACTTCTCTGCAACGAGGCATTTGCTCGCAGCTGCCGTCTTTCCGTGGGGCGTGCTTGTTAGTAAAAAGTCAATCTCAGTCCTCCCCACAAATGTTCTGTTCCTGCACGAATTTCCTTCGAAACGAAGCCCAAATCTGTAGCGATCGAAAAATGGGGCGCCGCGAAAACCAACCCAAAATGCATACGCATCACCAATGGATTGATCTCCGAATACCGCAAATAGTAGCCATCCCGATTGATAATTCCGCCCATTAAACTGGCATCGTAGCCCACCGCAGTGACGTACCCTTGATAGTAGGCGTAATATTCAAATCGGTGATTTTCGGAGGGAGAGAAGGCGTTATTTTTTCGCCCGATGGAAAGGTTCATTCCGGTGGATAGATTTGTTTGGAAGGTTCCCGCTTTTAACGCGTAAAACCACGAGGCATCAAACCACGACCGTTGAGTTAGAAGTTCAAAATCCATGCGGAGCAAGTAATTAACAATGGGGGAATTCTTGATCTGATGTTGCCAGCCCAACGGTAAATCGTTACCTGTAATTTTATGGATTTCTGTTTGGATTTCCTTACCGAGTGCGGCAGGACCAATCATTCCAATGTCTAGGGAAGAGGTCAAGCGTTGATGTTTGTCCGTTTGTTGACTGGTTCTAACGATTCCAAATGTAAAAACTCCTGCATACGGTCGATCTCCAATCAAAACACTATCGGATAAAATAGAAGTAGGGGTGCATCCGTGCGTTCTAAATTGAATTCCGAAGCGATCTCGATCTGAGTTTTTTAATCGAAACAATACTTTATTGAGTGGATTCTTTCTCAGTTTGTACGAGAAAACATCAATTCCGATTCCTTGGGTGTAGTAGCGATCCGTTCCAACGAACAAATCATTATCGTACGATATCCGCGTAAATGAACTGTCGCGAACATCAAATAGCGTCGAATAGTTATTGATTTCTTGAGCGACCGAAAATAGACTTGAACACAGCGTAAAAATCAGAAAGAGTAATCGCATAAGATATCAATATTATGGGCTTCGAGTAAGTGGGCTTCGACTGCGCTCAGCCCACACCACACCACATGGTATTTCTCTAAACTACCTTGGTGGAATGAACGAAACCGAAAATAGGTAACTGAGTAATGTCGAAATGGGCAACAGGTTGAAACCGAAATAGGTAATAGACGCAAATAGGAATAGCTAGCTAAGTAATATCGAAATGGGCAACAGGTCGAAGTCTGACTAGGTAGCTCAGCGAAATCAGACCAGGTAGCTGAGCGAAGCCGGAATAGGTAGCTGAGCGAAGCCGAAGCTACTTCTTCCGCGAAGCGAACTCCGCATTTTTCATCTCTGTCACATCATTCCAAATAGCCTCCAAGGAATTCACCAAAGCGCGCTTTTCGTCTTCCATTGCTTCGTGCATCACAGTTGGATCAGAGAAGTAATGTTTTACAAAGTTCGTATCGAAATCTCCAGAAACAAAGGCTGGATGCTTCAACACATACTTTCCGAAATCAAGAGTTGTTTTTACACCAGAGATTTGGTAATTGTCAATCGCTTCGATGCATTTTTCAATGGCTGCATTTCGATCTTTCCCCCACGTCACCAATTTGGCAATCATCGGATCGTAGTAAATCGGAATGTCCATTCCTTCCGCAAAAGCATCATCCACGCGGACATCTGCTCCTGCAGGAATACGGTAACGGTTCAACGTTCCAATGTCAGGGGTAAATCCGTTCAAGGTATCTTCAGCGTACACACGTACCTCCATCGCGTGACCGTTAATTTTCAATTCATCCTGCTTCAACGGCAATTCTTCTCCGCGAGCTACACGAATTTGCCATTCAACGAGGTCTAGTCCTGTAATTTCTTCCGTTACTGGGTGCTCAACCTGAAGTCGCGTGTTCATCTCAAGGAAGAAAAAGTCCAAGTTGGCATCCACCAAGAATTCCACTGTTCCTGCTCCTTCGTAGTTGCATGCTTTACACACATTTACGGCAGCTTCACCCATGCGTTTTCTCAGCTCAGGTGTCAAAAGGGCAGAAGGAGCTTCTTCCACAACTTTTTGGTGACGACGTTGAATCGAACACTCACGCTCGAATAAATACACATCGTTTCCATGTCGATCGGAGAACACTTGAATTTCAATGTGTCTTGGCTTGCTGACAAACTTTTCAACGAAAACAGCATCATTTCCGAACGAAGAACGTGCTTCGTTTTGTGCAGAGCGCATGCTTTCTTCGAAATCCGCATCATTTTCAACGAGTCGCATTCCTTTTCCACCTCCTCCGGCAGATGCTTTGATCAAAACGGGATATCCAATTTGATTGGCAATTTCTTTCGCTTCTTCGACACTGGTTACAGCACGATCAATTCCAGGTACTAACGGGACGTTGTACTCCTTCACGGCTTGCTTGGCAGTGAGTTTATCTCCCATCAAATCCATTGCTTCTGGAGAAGGACCGATAAAAGTGATTCCTGCTTCGCTTACTTTTCTGGCAAAAACGGCATTTTCGGATAAGAATCCGTAACCAGGGTGAATTCCGTCTACATTGAGTTTTTTACAATAATCGAGGATGAGGTCTTGTTTCAAATAGCTTTCAGCAGAAGGTCCAGCTCCAACGTATACCGCTTCGTCAGCTTCCATCACGTGTGGTGCAAATTCATCTGCATCGGAGTAAATCGCAACGCTCTGAATTCCCATTTTCTTCAATGTTCGAATAACTCTACGTGCAATTTCACCACGATTTGCAATCAATACCTTTTTCATCTTTTGTCAATTATAGAAGCGCCTAAGTTACCAAAATTGAAAGTTATTATAGTTACAATTTTGCAATCAATTATCACCTTCGGTTGTTATTTCCCCTTCTTTCGGAGGAACAGGAACTTGTTGTTTTTTGCGCTTGTTTTTATTTCGTTTGTTCCCTTTCTTTCGGAAAATATCCAAGAAGGCTTGCAAGGCCTTGAAATCATGTGCTCCATTGAAATCTTCCTGGTAGTGTATCCCGGCGCCTTGGGTAAAGTTCCCTTTTTGTTGATCTTGAATAATCGTCTTATTGTTCGATTCGTTGAAGATGTTCACGCGGAATGTTCCACTTTCGTTTAGGAGGTATTCTAAATTTACGTCTCCAATAATGGAGCTATTGCTGTTCGCTTCTGTTTCAACACCGAACGTCCCTGAGACAATGAGACGATCGTCGAGGAAGCCTTTTCTCAATCCAACTTCTACTGTATTGTCTTGCGTTATTTGATCGTTGTCAATGTTCAGGTTGAGTTTGTAGTCACTCGAAATTTTCCCGAGCAATGCATTGATCTGATTTTCGAGCAAGTCGATGGCGGCTCCTCCTGTCGCTGTTCCTTCGCCATCTCCAAGAGGTTGGAAGGTATTGGCTAACATGAGCGAGAAGAATTGTCGGTTCAATTCGTCTTTGTCTTTTCGGACGCGTTCGATTAAGGTTTTTCCTTCGCTGTTAGCATTCGGTGCAGTGATATCGAATGAAATCGCTGGTTTCAGCAAGGTTTCTGTCAAAATCAAGTAACAGCGAATTTGCTCATGCGCATTTGTTCCACCACTAAACTGATCGGCACTCAATGCGGCAAGGTTTGCACTTACATTTTTGTACGTTTTGAGGTTCAATTGGGCGTTGTACGGATTTCCTGTCCAGGCAATATTTCCTCCTTTCTCAATAATAAATGGCTGCTTAACAGGTCCCATGGCGAAGTCGTAGACTCCTTGAGAAATGGTGTAAGTTCCATCCATTCGAATGTCACCTAGGTTGTCGAGTCGAATCACCAAGTTCCCATATCCATTGGCAGAAATAATATCTCCGAGTTCTTCGTTGAAGATGATTTGAAGATCGGCATTGTTTGTTACATCAAAATGGAGATCCAAATCAACTCCGGTAAAGTCAATTTTGCGATCGCGTTGACCATTCATATCGCTCGAATCTTGAATGAAGGTAATAAAGTCAAACTCTTCATCAATTTCTCCTGCTCCGTACATTGGGAACTTCACATCTGTTCCTTTTTCCGTTTTGATGTTCACTACAACCGATAAATTATCGGCATATCCAGAAATGTTGGCATCTCCCGTGGCGTAGGCTTTACCGTAATAGATGGCATCTGGAGAATATTCAGAGTTCATTACAAGGAAGCGTTCAAGCGGTTCTCGAATCCATGGTTTTTTCGGATTACGTGGAACGCCTTCTAGCTCTAAATCAACAAGTAAGTCAAAGTTGAATCCTTCGAAGTTTTCATGATACACAGCTCCCACCAGCGAACCAGAATTTCCTTCTTCATCAAAAATTGGAATCGCATCGATGTAGAAACCGTATTTGTCCACGCTAATGGGACCTTCAACACCAAATCGTGCACCGAGCAGTCCGACATTGGCGGTAGCATTATCCAATCGAACTTGTCCTTTCAATTCAGGCTCTGCAGGTGAACCAAGAATAGCGAGTCTTCCGTTCAAGACACCTTCGATTTCATCGACAACATCAGGGTCCATGAAAGAATTGGTGAAGGAAATGTCGGTATTTTCAAATACAAGATCGAAGTCCAAATAATTCAACTCGCCTTTGGTATTTCGCTTTCCTTCGGTGTAGTAAGCTCCTTCAAAATCGAATGTTCGGAAGGCTTTGTACATCAAATCACCACTTAATTGAACACTTTGGCTAGGTTTGTCCCATTCGGTGTGTGCAAAGATGTCTCCAATTTCATTGCCGCTAATATTGAATCGCATGATGTGCGCATCCCCGACAAAATCAATGTTTTTATACGGATTGGAAATGTATCCCCAAGAATTGAGCAAACCTTTTAGTTGGAAGTCGCCTCCTAAGAATGGATCAAGCTGACTCAAATCGATGTTTTTCAAACTATAGTTTAGTTTGTCTTTGTCGTAACTGGAAATTTTTCCATCCATGGAGATGAGCTGTTTCCCGTTTTCAATTTTTAGTTCCGTTACGCTGATAGTGTCTTTTGAAACCTCGATGTTGGATTCTTTCGCAATTTCCCAACGTTGATCGTTGATGTTAAAATAGGAAGGATCAAGGACAAAGTTGAAGTGATTTTTGTCGCGCACAGAAGTTTCCCATCGAATGTGCGAGGCGTAGGGCGTTCCATCGTCCCATGAAAGATCGGAAACGAGATCATCATTTCCTCCGATGGTCTTAAAAAAGAGGTCTTTGAATTCCGTAGAGTCCTTGTAAATTAACTTTTGTATGTCGACGGTTGATACAACGCTATTCGAGTCAAGCACCTGGTCTACTTTCACATCTTTCAGTTCGATGCCTTGATAAGAAAGTGAGTTTGATTGCAAGGTCATTGCAAAATTAGAGGATTCTCCCCAGTAGTGTCCACTTAACTTTGTTTCATTCGAGATGCTGAGCTCAGGAGCGAAAATAGCGAGGAAATCATCCGGTTCTTTTACTTGTAACGTAAAATCGAAATGATCCTCAGTATGCGTACGGTCTAATTTAACGTCTCTCTTAAATAATGCGGGTAAAATTCGACTCAGTTGATAGTCTAAATTGCTGATTAGATGATCGAAATTTACTTTTCCAACTACCGATGCATCAGCAATGTTACTTGTCAAAATATAACTGTCTGAACCTTCTGGATCATTGCTTCTTTCGATGTCGATATTCAATGCAGGAATGTGCAAGTCGCGTCCGTTTTCACAGTAATGGAATCCTTCTGCTGTGATGCTACCTGTTAGACTTTCTGGGTTTGTTCCGTGTAAATCAACCGTAAAGGTCGACATCAACTCGGCTTTTTCTGTGGTTAGATTCAAACGATCCAAAAAGGCTCTTCCGATATCTGTAGTAAAGTGGAGTTTTTGTTCTCCTCTGAAGTCGATATAACCATCGTAAGTCAGGTTTAGGTTGTCATCAATAACCTTAATCTTTCCATCGAATCGACTGTTCTTAAATGACCCGTCATTGATGTTGATCCCTGAATAGGCGTATTGCATGAAGTCGAATCGATTGACATCTCCTTCAATTTTATTGAAATGAATGTTGGAGGTAGAGAAGGCTTCTCCTTTAATGCTAAACGTTCCGTCGACAATTCCCAGATCTTTGTTTTGCAAGAACGTTCCCAAATCAAATTCTTCTACTTTGAAGTTGTACTTACTGTCATTTGTTGATTTGAATGCTAAGGATTCCTCAAGCTGTTCGAATGCTACTCCATTATCGAGTCGGGCTGAACCGAGTTGGGTATTCACAACGTTGGTGGAGAGAACAAACTGCGAACGAAGACCTGCAACTTTCACGTCTTCCGCCTCAAAGTAACCCAGTCGATTTGTGTAAGGATCTAATTTGAGATAGTTGCTGCTGGAAGAGTTAGGGAGACGAATGTTTTGGACTTCCTTTAAGTCGATGTATGCGTAACTCACATTGTCATCGAATTTCATATTGTCTAAATCGCGGAAGTTGGGAAGGTTTACTCGCTTCGCAACGATGTGCGTTTTCTCCTTGACTCTAAGGTCTAAATCGCGAATCTTTAATTGATTCACAACATCAAAAACACGACCGCTAATCAGCACCTTTTCGTTCATTCCTTCCAGCGCGGTCGCAAACATGGAAACATCTTTCATGGAAACGTTGCTTTCCGATAGTTCACCATCAAATTTTACGCTGTCCACAAAGTGAGTGAAGTCATCAAAGCCAGAATAAATAAGGTTGAATTTAGGGGCAGAAAGTTGGGATTCATTCACATCGATCGATACATCGGATAAATAGATGCCATTTTTTCCGACTTCAGCCAATGAACTCACTTTTTTCAAGTCAAGACCCGATTTTTCATTGGCAGTTAAGTTGGTCACTTTTGCCTTTACATTCGATCCAACAATTGAAATATCATTGAAGCTACCATTGATTTCTGAGACATCGAGGTGGGCAAAATCAACGCCAAAATCTTTCGGTTCTTTGCGGGCATCATCATATCGAAATCGCGTATTGCTTAATTCAACCGTGTGCACGGCTAATTTCAATTGTTTTCCAGAAGGTGGTTTATCCGATTTGAAGTAATCAACAATGAATTGCAAATTGCTCTTGCCTTCCTTATTGCGTTTGATATGGCCGTATCCTTTATCTAATCGGACCTTACCTACGGTAAAATTCAGGTCGGATAAACTGTAATCGTCGAGTGTGGCAAATACGGTTTCAGCGGCAAGCAAGGTATCCTTCTCCAAGTCTAAAATGAGAAAACCATCCAACGCCACCTGGTCGAAAAAAACGATGTCAACCTTGTCGATTTTCACCTTCGTTTTTAACTCTTTGGAAAGGTAGTTGGTCGCCTTCTGAGCAAGAAACGTTTGCACGGGAGAAGTCCGAACGAGAAAAGCAAATACAATAAGGAAAACCAGCGACCATTCTAAGATGATCCCGATCGTTCTTCCTAATATTTTCAGTAGCTTTGCCATCCTAGTTGCAATAATACGGATTGTGAGTCAAAAAGAGACGATAATATTGGGCATTGAGTCCTCCTGTGACGATACTTCAGCTGCCATCCTCAAAAATAACGCCATTTTAAGCAATCTTATTGCGGGGCAGAAAGTGCATGAATCTTACGGTGGTGTTGTGCCAGAACTGGCGAGTAGAGCGCATTTGCAAAACATTGTTCCTGTGGTGGATGATGCCATGAAAAAAGCAGGGGTTACAATTGATCAATTGGATGCGATCGCATTCACGAAAGGCCCAGGTTTGTTGGGCTCGTTGGTGGTTGGAACTTCTTTTGCAAAGTCGATGGCATTGGCTCTTGATATTCCCTTGATTGATGTAAATCACATGTACGGTCACGTGTTGGCTCATTTTATTGATGACGAGGATAAGCCAAAACCATCTTTTCCATTTTTGTGTTTAACCGTTTCGGGCGGACATACTCAAATTGTATTGATTCGGGATCACCTCGATATGGAAATCATTGGAACAACCATCGATGATGCAGCAGGTGAAGCTTTTGATAAAACGGCCAAATTATTAGGATTTCCGTACCCTGGAGGACCATTAATCGACAAGCATGCGAAGAATGGAAATCCTGAAGCATTCGAATTTGCAAAGCCGAACATGAAAGGGTATGACTATAGCTTTAGCGGACTGAAAACATCCATTTTGTACTTTCTTCAGAAACAAGAAAAGGAGAATCCGAATTTCATCAAAGAAAACTTGGATGATTTGTGTGCTTCTGTTCAACGTTCTATTACCAATATCCTTTTCAAGAAGGTGGTTAAAGCAGCAAAAGATTTGGGAATCTCCGAAGTTGCCATTGCGGGAGGTGTTTCAGCGAATAGTGAGGTACGTTCGCGCTTACAAGAAGAAGGGAAGAAGCGGGGTTGGAATGTGTATATTCCGAAGTTCGAATATTGCACAGACAATGCAGCGATGATAGCCATTGCAGGGTTGTATATGCACAAAGCAGGGTTGCACTCCGATCAAAAAGTGAGCGCGCAAGCGCGGATTCCATTCTCGCCAATTTTGCGAACTTCTGAGAAGTAAGGCGCTTTTAATCAAACTTTTTAGGGTGGGTTGGTCGTAACGGAACAATAAAAAGTTCGGACATTTCGCATATTATTTCCGCTTAAAATTGCATTCTAACGTCGAATGAATACTTTTTTTTATTAAATTTTAGTTCTAAACATTGAACTATGCAAGCATCATTAACCCCTGAATTGATCGAAAAAGAGTTGATTTCGACGCTGTCTTTCGAGAAAAAAGATAAAATTGAGCAGCACCCAAACCTGATGGAGCAAATCAAGAATGCAACACGTTTGGGAAATGCGTACCACACCAAGGTGTCTATTTATTTCAATGATGATCTTGGGTTGAAGCGTGTGGATACTACGATTTGGGCTTTCGGTGCGAAATATATTTGTCTGAAAGGAGGAGTTTGGTTACCGATCAGTAGAATTGTGGAAATCAAATCATAGTTTAGTTCATTCATTTACTATATCTAATTTTCTTCAAAAAAGTCGCTTGATGGGATTTCAAGGATATTTTGATTTGCGGCGTCTAAATTGTCAAACGATTGCGTAAGTTTGGGAAACAATTCTGTTCGATGCCAAAAAGTCTATTAATTCTATCCATTTTGTTCCTTTCATTTTGTTCTTTCGGACAAAACGAAGTCGTTTGGGACGTTCAATACGATTCCGAAACCGAAACGATTTTGTTCAATGCGCAAATTCAAGAAGGGTGGCACCTGTACAGTCAACACATCAATGAAGGAATTGGTCCAGTTGCGACATCATTCACCATTGAACCGAATAAATCAGTGTTCAAGTTGATCGATAGCACCACAGAGCCAACACCCATTACCGAGTACGATCCGAATTTTGACGGCGAACTGTCTTATTTCAAAGACTCCGTTCAATTCAAACAAAAAATAAAAGCAAAATCAGCCGGTGAGATAAAAGGCTTCATCACCTTTATGGTATGTGATGAAACAAAATGTCTCCCTCCTGTAGATGTAGAATTTAATATAATGATAGGGAATGATGAATAAAAAAATGATGGGATTACTGACCTTGGTGTTTGTTTTCTCAGGAATGGTTTCTCAGGCCTTTGGGCAGGTAGAGTTGGGTAAAGATAAGGTAAAAGCAACCTTTAGTATTCAACAAGATGGTTGTGAGGCTACAATTATCGCGAAGATTGTGATGGATGAACATTGGCACATTAACTCAATAACATTGCCAGAAGGGAGTTTTGGATATGCCACTAAGTTTGACTTGACTTCGTCGCCTTCCTTTAAAACAAAAGGAGGTGTAGTTGAGCCAAAACCTCACGTGTACATGGATGAGATTGCGGGTGAAATGCTTTCTACCCACGAAGGCACAATTACGATGAAGCGTAAAATTAAGGTGGTATCCGAGAAGGATTTTACATTAAATGGAATATTTGATTTTCAGACGTGTGACGAAGCGCGTTGTTTGCCGCCAGCTCAATATGAGTTTTCATTAAAAGTTAAAGGCTGTGCTTCGAAGGATGAATCAACGGAAGAGGATGATATCGAAAAGACGTTTACCTCAATCAATGGAGACGAGGCGAAAAACAAAGAAGGGACAAACTTTGTTAAAGTAAACAATGAGTGGCACGAGGTCCCAGCTGGAAATAGTGTTGCGTTCTACAAGAAATATTTAACTCTAGTATCTAAGTAAGATGAATAAATTTGTTGCCCTTGTCCTTATGATTTTTGCGTTTGGGGCTTTCACAAACGCGGCAACTCTTAATGAGGGAGATGCTAAGGAATTGTTGAATCTGATTGAAACCGAAAAGGATTACTCAGATGCTATAGATTTGATTCAGAGTTCGGATAATGCCGACGAATTGAAGTCGAATGATGAAATAACTAAACTGATCACTGAAATATCGGAGAAGAAAAGTTTTGAAGCTCCTGAATGGACATTAACTGATGAATCTGAAGGTGGAATTGTTGAAAAAGGAGATGGGGAAGGTGATACCGATGATCCTACAGAGGATAAGTCTCTTTGGGCAATTTTCTTGTTGTCATTCGCTAGTGGTTTGGCTGCAATTTTGACACCATGTGTCTTCCCGATGATACCAATGACAGTGAGCTTCTTTACAAAGCAAAGTAAGACACGAGCGAAGGGTATTCGCAATGCCATTCTGTATGGTATTTCTATCATTGTTATCTACATTGTACTCGGAACAGTCGTTACGGCTATTTTTGGAGCAAATGTCTTAAACGAGATGTCGACGAACCCTTGGTTTAACCTTGTATTTTTTGTAATTCTTGTTGTATTTGCAGTTTCATTTATGGGAGCTTTCGAAATTCGATTACCTAGTAAATGGGTGAACAAAGCAGATGAAAATGCGGACAAAGGTGGTGTTATCGGAATTTTCTTCATGGCACTTGTGCTTGCGTTAGTTTCTTTCTCGTGTACTGGACCAATTGTGGGTTCTTTAATTGTTGAAGCGGCGTCGGAAGGAGGTATTGCTCCAGTAGTAGGAATGTTTGGTTTCTCACTTGCATTAGCACTTCCCTTTACATTATTTGCTGTTTTCCCAGGATGGATGAATTCACTTCCTCAATCAGGAGGATGGCTAAATACGGTAAAAGTTTTTCTCGGATTCCTTGAGTTGGCACTAGCGTTCAAGTTCTTATCAAATGCTGATTTGGCTTGGGACGCACACATGCTAGAAAGAGAAGTATTTATCGCTATTTGGATTGCTATTTTTGGAACACTTGTACTTTATCTTTTTGGCAAGGTTCAATTACCGCATGATAGCCCCATCGAGCGAATTTCTGTTGGAAGAGCAATGTTGGGTATCACAACTCTAGCTTTGGTGGTTTATATGATTCCAGGTCTTTGGGGTGCGCCATTGAAGTTGATTAATGCATTCCCTCCTCCAAGTCAGTATGCTGAATCACCTCTCGGTTTTGGTGGAGGAGGTTTGACCAAGGCTTCTTCTGAGATTCACAATGAGGACATGCATTTGGGACCTCAAAAACTAATGGTTTTCCATGATTACGACAAAGCTTTAGCATATGCTCAAAAAGAAGGGAAACCTTTGTTTGTTGACTTCACAGGAGTGAATTGTGTAAATTGTCGAAGAATGGAGGAAACGGTATGGGGAGAGCCAGGAATTATAGATAAATTGAAAGATGATGTAGTAATTGTCTCTCTCTATGTTGATAAGAAAATTCCTCTTCCAAAAGAGGAACAGACTACAACAATCATAAATGGAGAAAAAAGCGTTGCGGAAACGGTTGGAGAGAAATGGATGAATATGCAAATTGACCGATACAAAACGGCAACTCAACCTTATTATGTGATGCATGGACCAAATGGGGAAGATTTAGGAAACAATTCCGCGGACTATTTGAATCATAGAAACCCTGATGATTTCAAAGATTGGCTCGAAGAAGGACTTGATTTGTTCGAAAAAGCAAAAGAAAAGTAAGAATACAAAAATCAAATATCAATCCCGCTTTGAAGTGTATCAAGGCGGGATTTTTTTTAGCTTTACTCCATGAATAATTTCTTGATCACGCCAATCGAATACTTGAAGGGAGTGGGGCCGCAGCGGGCTGAAGTTCTCAAGAAAGAACTCGGTATTTACACGTTTCAAGATTTAATTGAATACTATCCCTTTCGATACGTAGATCGCTCGGAACATCACAAGATCCGCGACTTAGTTGGATTGGATGGCTTCGCACAGTTGCGCGGTCGAATTACACAGATTCTTGAATCAGGGACGGGGAGAAGTAAACGCTTGACAGCAAAGTTTGAGGATGAAACAGGAATGATTGATCTTGTTTGGTTCAAAGGGGCGTCGTGGATCAAGAAGTCGATTGAAATCAACAAGAAAATTCAGATTTACGGAAAGCCTAAACTGTATGCGAATAAGTGGAATATTCCTCACCCGGAAATTTCATCGATCAATGAAAAGGAAGTAGGGTTTCAGCCAGTATATTCAAGCACCGAACGACTCAATTCGATGAACTTGAATACCAAAGGAATTGAGAAAATTGTTCGAAACCTACTCAAGGAAAACGCAGCAAAATTTGACGATTTATTACCTGAACGGTTTCGAGAAAAGTACCGATTGGTGCCCAGAGATACGGCCATTCGAGGAGTACACTTACCGAAATCAGAGCAGCAAGTTCAAGCGGCACGTTTTCGCTTGAAATTTGAAGAGTTGTTCTTTCTGCAGATGGAATTGCTGATGCGCAAGAAAATTGCCATGCAGAAGTCGAAAGGATTTGTTTTTGAGAAAGTTGGAAGTCACTTTAATACCTTTTATTCGGATGTGCTTCCATTCGATTTAACTGGTGCTCAGAAACGTGTACTGAAGGAAATTCGTCGCGACATGAATACAGGGCATCACATGAATCGGTTGTTGCAGGGGGATGTTGGTTCAGGTAAAACGCTTGTCGCACTTTTGTCGATGCTCATCGGAATTGACAATAAATTTCAAGCGGCATTGATGGCTCCAACGGAAATTCTAGCGATTCAACATTTCGAATCAATATCTGAATTTTTGCAGTCGATGGACGTGAAAGTCGCGTTGCTCACAGGATCAACAAAAAAGAAGGATCGCGTTGTGTTGCACGAGCAATTATTGAATGGAGAAATCGATATTTTGATTGGGACGCACGCCTTGTTAGAAGATACGGTACAGTTCAAGAATTTGGGAGTCGTGATTATCGACGAACAACATCGTTTTGGAGTGGCACAACGGGCAAGGATGTGGAAGAAAAATACGATTCCTCCGCATGTGCTCATTATGACGGCAACACCCATTCCACGGACATTGGCCATGACATTTTACGGAGATTTGGACGTGTCGGTTATCGACGAATTGCCACCTGGAAGAAAGCCCATTACCACGATGCACAAACGTGAAGCGAACCGACTGCGTGTATTTGGATTCATGAAAGAAGAAATTGCCAAAGGACGACAAGTGTACATCGTTTACCCTTTAATTCACGAGTCGGAAACCTTGGATTTCAACAACTTGATGGATGGCTACGAAGCTATTTCGCGTACATTTCCACTTCCAGATTATCACGTAAGCATTGTCCATGGTAAAATGAAACCCGAAGACAAAGAGTTTGAAATGAATCGTTTTGCGAACGGTGAAACGCAAATCATGGTGGCAACAACGGTGATTGAAGTAGGAGTGAACGTTCCGAATGCATCAGTAATGATTATCGAAAGTGCTGAACGATTTGGCTTGTCGCAATTGCATCAGTTGAGAGGTCGTGTAGGTCGAGGAGCAGAGAAATCTTACTGTATTCTCATGACGGGAGATAAAATCTCTGAAGACACGAAGAAACGAATCAGCACGATGGTGCGCACGAATGATGGCTTTGAAATTTCAGAGGTGGATTTGCAATTACGCGGACCTGGTGATTTACTCGGGACACAACAAAGTGGTTTGCTCGATTTGAAAATTGCTAATCTCAGTCGGGATGGACAAGTTGTTGCGCTCGCACGAGATGCTGCGAAAGAAGTTCTTACGGAAGATCCAACCTTAGAGAGACCAGAAAATGCAGGAATTCGCTCGAAATTAACTTCGATGTTGCGCTCACGCCCGAATTGGGGGAAGATTGCATGATTCGGTTAGCTTGTTGAATACTACTTGCTTAATCGAAGCATCTAACCGACTAGTGAAACAAGCGCTTATTCAAATTCGAATACTTCTTCACACCTTTTACATAGTAATTCCACAGTAAATTTCCGCGAAATAATCCAGCTTGATTAAAGGTGGAAGAGGACTTTTTTAAGGCTTTGCGCTTTTTTAGAAAGCTTCCCAATTTTCGGTAGAATGCTCCATGTGCTTTAAAGACAGCTCCAAACTGCTTGAATTCTCCTTTAGCAAGGAAACTTATTGCTGCCACACCATCAATCACCATTCTCCAAACCAATTTCGGGAACAATACGCCCTGATGGTTTTTGGTGAGCATGAATAAACTATTTCTAAAATTCAAGAAGGTTTTTCGGGGCGAGTTATACGGAAGTGTTCCTCCGCCAACGTGATAAACAATGGATTTTGGCTCGACCAAAAAACGGTAATTTTTCCGTTTCAATCGCCAGCATAGGTCAATTTCCTCCATGTGCGCAAAGAAATCTTCGTCAAACCCTTCCACTTCATGAAAACAATTTGCTCGGATCATCAAACAGGCGCCCGTCGCCCAAAAAATTTCGTGCTGACCGTCATATTGTCCTTGGTCTTCTTCCACACTCGTTAGGATGCGTCCACGACAAAAAGGAAAATAATTGATATCCATGAATCCACCCGATGCACCAGCGTGCTCGAAGTGTGTTTTTTGATTGTAGGCTAACACTTTCGGTTGACATCCCGCTACCGTTTCGTCTTTCATTACCTCCAATAACGGTTGAAGCCAATTTTCTTCAGGTTCGATATCACTATTCAGCAATACGTAGTATTCCGCATCCACCTGTTTCAGCGCTTCATTGTAGCCCTTTGCAAAACCACCATTGGATGAATTCTGAATGATGTGAATTTCAGGAAAGTTAGCCTTAAGATACGAGACAGAGTCATCCGTTGAGGCATTATCGGCTACAATCACTTGCGCGCCATTTGCCGTTCGAATCACACTTGGAAGGAAGCGCTCTAGAAAGCTTTTTCCGTTCCAGTTTAGAATTACTATTGCCGTTTCATTCAACACGGCTCGAAGATAGTTGAAATTGAAATAGAATCAATATTGTTGATAATATTCATTGGCATTTCCTCCATACTGATCGATAACATTTCCATTCGGATCGTCTACGTTTCCTGATTTTGTGTTTCGTTTGGTGAGTTCTTGCTGCCACCCTGGATTCTTTAATTCTCCCACCATATCTGAGTGGAGTAGGCGGTAAGCATTGTTTACCAAATCGGGGTTGTAGAAGATGAAACGCTTGTTAGAGAATTTCCCAATTTCATTGTATACCCAAATCTCAAATGGATATTCACTTGTCGAGTTGTCGCGCTTGATAATATTTGTCGGCGCACCGTATTGAAGGTAAACACGACCGCGATCGGTTTCAAATCCTTCTTGGAAATTGTTCGCATATACGCGCTCAACTAGTTGAACTTGCTTCTTGTACTTTATCCACGATTCGTACATATTGTTAGGGTCGGTTGCCATCCAATACAATTGAATGTGTTTTCTGGCTTCCTCTCCATTTCTTGATTTTGCCACAGCGAGGATGTTTTTTATTCCAGTAGCACTCGAAATAGGAATGAGTGATTCGAGGTAGTAGCCTACGCTGTCATCAGTAATGGATTCTTGAAATGCCGGGTCGATTACGACATCCGCTGTATTCATATCATAAGGATTGTCATTGCTACGCTCAAACTCGTACGACTCCGTAGCCAATTCCAACATATTTCTGTTTAAGAGTGTGTATGAAGCAATGTATTTTCCACTTGGAACCTGTGCGATGTCCAATTGACGTAAAAATGGAATAACAGGTCCAGTAGTGTGACGTGATGTTTGTCGAAGTTCTGCTATTTCTTGTCCCGTTGCAGCGTTTGTAACTGTTTGTCGAACGGCGAAGACACTATCAGGCAATAAGTTTGTGTTGTACAACTCAAAATAAACTGGAATTGTATTCAGTTCCTTCGGGTAGAAAGTGGCCAAACGAGGTATAATGTCGTATCCAGATTTGAAAAATGGAGAGCTTCCATCACCTTTTGAGGCATATTCCGCTACTTCGATGTCAGAAAAAGACAACGCGTCGCTCATTTCTCGTACAACCAACATCTGTGAAGTGGTGATTGGCGTATTGTCGCTATTCAAGTCCATTAACTCCAATTCGAATTGGTAGCTTCCAGGATCAAGTCTGAAGCGGCGAACGTCATAGAAATCTTCTACAATACTATCCTTCATGAATGGCGTCTCAAGTCGATACGCATCTTGCTGCACAATACTATCACTATTTTTAATTGTCATGCGGACTGCCAAGTCACCCATTAAACCATCGTCTTTTCCTTTGTAATTAATTGAGTGTCCAATGAATTGTAAGTGAAATTCGATGTAGTTTCCCACTTCTGGGGCATAAAACTGTTTGTTGTCGAGATATGCTCGAAGTTGACGTTCTTGGGCCTGCGTTGTGGCACAAATAAAAAAGATCAGGAAAAATGTACTCAGCCTCTTCATACTGCACGTATTTATTTCGATAAAGATACGAAATCCATGACTGAGAAACAGTAAAACCCTGTTGTCATTGATTGTGAGGTAGTTCTGAGCTGATTATCGGAAAGTTAAATTCGATATGAAAAAAAATCAGAAATTTTTTTTTGAAAAGCCTTGCGGATGACTAAGAAATGAGTACTTTTGGCGCGGAGAATTGCCAGAGTGGTCGAATGGACCGGTCTTGAAAACCGGCGTACTTCACGGTACCGGGGGTTCGAATCCCTCATTCTCCGCAACAAAAAGCCGAGCACGAAGTGTTCGGCTTTTTTCATGGAAACAACTGAAGCGCGCTTCAAGTTGGGGCTATGGAAAAAGCGGATCAATGACAAAAGTTGTGGATTAGGCATAAATTTGAGTCAAACGGTACAGAAAGTATTCTTTGTTTCTTACGCCTCTAAATCCGATAGCTATCGGATGAGTTCGGAACGCCTTGATTTTCGCATTGAATGATTACCTGCGGTGCTGCTACGCGGTCGGCAGCAGCATTTGTACTCCTGTTCTCAAAGTAATTCACTATTCCATCATAATTGATTTTGACAGTATTCATTATTGTAGCAAAACTTTTCAAGCCAGAATCTTCAACATCCTTGTACCAATGAGCAAGTTTAGTTAGAGCGAGTCCTTTTCCTTGTTTTGTATTAAAGAACTCTCTTAATTGTTGAGATAGATCGTATGCTTGTTTTATTTCGGGATATTCTTTGAATAACACTTGTGCTCGTAGCTGTTGTTTGATTGTCCATTTCTCCCGACTTTTATAGAGTAAATAACGACTTCGAGCAAGTAGCTGCCTTCTTGTATCCCCTGTCAACAAAGTTTTTGGAGTGTAATCATCACCTTTCTTCTTGGCTGCTAGAATAGCTTCATTTTCTTGATCAATGGCTTCCCAACGATGTTTGATTCTGACTTCTTGCAATGCTTCTATAGCAAGCTTTTGTACATGAAAACGATCGATTACTTGTGTGGCTTTTACAAAACAGGTTTTAGCAATCAGCTTCATGTTTGGAGCCATATCCAAGGTGATTTCCTTGACCTTTCTTCTGATATGAGAAGGGATTTGCAGTAAACAGTTGATGACCTTATCTGCTTTAGTTCCTTCGATAATCGCGACAATGGATCCCGCTCTACCTTTAGCCTGTTTGTTGGTGATCACTGTGTATAATTCTCCTTGAGAAAGAGCTACTTCATCAATAGACAAACGCTTTCCGATATTCTTCTGGAATAGAAGCCAGTCCTCAGCGTGATCTAGTTGATCCCAGTCTTTAAAGTCACTTAGATGATTTTTATGTTGTCGTTGGAGGCGATCTCCTCGGACACCGTACAGGCGACCAATGGTACGAATATCGGTTGCATTAGTATTGACTAATCTCTGTTAAAAAATCAGCAAACTCGTTCACCATACGCGTTCCCTGTCCTATTAACTCCCAGTTCCGTTTAACAACTTGTTTGCTAGTTCTTTCTTGCCAACGACGACGTTTTATATGAAGATAGACTTTCTTTCCTCGCAGTGGAAAGTCCTGGACTGTAATCTCAGCAAAAAAGCCCTTCGAAACTAACTCAACATCTCTAAATTCTTTGGGATGAATGTTTTTCTCCGAAAAATAGAAGTGCAGAATCTCCTTTTCTGAACGAGTATCTGTTAAATCAAAGTGTTCCAAGAGAACTTCGGGGAACACCAACTTGAATAAATCATTGTGAAATCCAAAACGCTGTTTTTCGACAAAAATCAGAATTTTTCAAATATTCCTCCACAGGTTTTAACGTTGATCCCTTCTCTTTCTCTGTTGGGAATAGCTAAATAAGCAATCTCATGGCTTTATTTCATGATAAGTTATCACCTATCTTTTTAGAAGAATGGCTTTAAATTCACTAGAAATTTTGTTTTCAATGTTTTACAGAATTCCTTCATTGCAGCGGCGCTACTGATTTTTGATTCATGTTTCACCCATTAATTTTTAGCTACGATCCGTCGTATTTATTTAGAGAGCGGGGCATTCGCTTAAAAATCAAGAGTGTATAAAATATTTTTACTTTCAAAAAGTAGTGTTCCCAACACTCCGATATTCAATATTTTTTAATATGTTTATGTAATTAATGATTGATTAACCACAATTAACTGAATTCCAAAGATAATCTATAGTGCAATAAACACTGTATTTGAGGATTGGTCTCTATTTTAACGTTTGTTAAAATGGAGTGCCTTAAAGAGCAAGAAAAAGCCGTCCAAAATTACTTTTGATTGTTTTGTAGGTCGCTCTTAGCCAGTTGGTTGGTTTATTTATCCTTGTTTTAATTTTTTTAACCTAAAACAGTATACTATGAGCATGCCATCAATTTCTGGTCCTATCACGCTTAACACAGACTTATCGGGAGGTTTAGACACAGGTCTAGACCTAAGCGGAGGAATAACGACGAACCTCGCAGGGGGATTAAACACAAATCTTAGTGGTGGTGTAGAGACGGACAATGTCTTAACGTTGAAAGGCGATCCAGCAGCACCCGTTTCTACGGATAGTAAGATGGAGATCCTGAACCTTCCGAGGTTTACATTGACGGACATTAAAGACATGATGAAAGTGCGCGTTCGCATGCCGAATTATTCAAATGTGTGTCTGAAAATTCTTGGGGTAGAGTTAATGAGCGTTTCTATGGGCGGTGAAAGTCAGGTGATTACTGAGCCATACGTGCCAACTTCTGTTGAAACCTGCGAAGTTGACTGCTGCGAACCTGATGTTCGGCCGTTTCCAGGAAAAAAGGTGAAAGAGTAACTGCTTGTAACTAAGAAATAAAGGTCTTGGGCCTATTCGTTCAAGACGAGTCCATTCATTTCTAAAAAATACCTCCATGATTACGATAACGGCAGATGCAAATCAAGAAAAACTGAGTATCCTAGATAAGGAAATTATTCTCAATGGTCCACCGTCTCATTTACAAGGAAAGATCCAATTTGCGAATCGGCAAGAGGAAACGTTGCGGGTAAAATCAATTGGCTTGACGGACAAAGCGACCAAAGGTGAAGCGAAGGAGATCCTTCAATTGTTTTTTCGATTGCGGCCAGGAGAAGAAGCAGTGAAACGGGTTCGTCACAACTTGCCAATCGCAACTGCACCAGGGACTTATCAAAAGTATATTTCAGTCGGAGATAACAGGCTTCCTGTAAAAGTGATCGTTCAACCCAGCATCAAAATTTCATTGAGTCCAAGTCGATTTTCGTTTCAAGGGACGGCTCCAGGAACAATTCATAAGATCACGTTAACCCTTGAGAATTTAGGGAATCTGCCGTTTAAAATACCCGCTTTAAGGCATGCATCCATGTTGGATATGGACCTGATGTGTAGAGCTTTCGGAACTGGATTTAGATCGGTAAAAGATGAAGGCGTTTTAAGTACTTTGGATGTAGTCACTGAAAACATCAAATCAAATATGGTTGATTGGGTTTCCATCAAGTTAAAGGAGGCAGGTCAAACGATTGAACCAGGGGCGCGTCAATTGTTGAATATTCGATTTACGGTTCCCAAAAACGCGGATAAAAATAGAGATTACAGTGGGAATTTCAGATTTTGGAATCGAGAAGTAGCCATTGAGATTAAATCGCATGTAGTTGAAAATGTAGCACTTTAAGTATGGAAAAAAATAATAACGGAGTATCCGAAATGCAGCGAACACTAACAGATTCGCTTCAACGAATGACGGATTTGTCAATGGAAACAATGAAGCCGCTGGTAGAGAATATGTTTGGTAGCTTGTCGCAAATGAATAAGCGTATGGTAGATGGTAAGATGCCAACCTTAAACCTGTCAAATATGACATTTAAAACAAATAGTTGTTATCCACCAGAACAAACATGTCCACCACATTGCATTGCAGCAATTACCAAACATGCGATTGCAGGTGAGCGGATTGTCGTTCCTTTTATAGTTAAAAACGAATGTTTTTTAACTAAAACGTATCGAATCGGGGTTAGAGAGTTGAAGGATATTGATGGAAAACTCGCTCCTTCGGAACCAACGCTGAGCAAGTCAGTAGTAACACTTGAACCGGGGAGGTCGGAGCGCGTTTCGCTTAGTATTGATCTCGTGAGATACAGTAATGGGACAGAATACATGACTGAAATTGTATTGCGTGAAAATGAATTCAATCAAAACATTTGTTTCCGATTGATCGTGAATTTCTATGGTGAGATAACAGCAATACCGTTTAGCGAGTCAAAATATAAGACGAAGTGGCAAGGTTGGCAATCGCATTTTTACTGTGAACCCAAGAAGAAAAAGGGTCTAAATGCGACAGGTTCCGTAATCGCCATTAAATAAAATTCTAAAATTTATCGATCGATGAGTGAAGAGCAAAATGTTTTTACCAAGGATATTGAAGGGATCATCAAAAAAACAATTGAAATTAACAAAGCTTATTTTGAAAAAGGTTCAGAGTTGATTCGTCAATTTCAACATTCGGATAAAAAAGTAACGGATTTTAAAGCCCCAGATTCGGGTGCAATCATGGGAGCACTGTCCACATTTGCCGAATTGAATTTGGAACACTATAAGAATGTATTGGAACTTGGACTTGAGTACACAAAAAAGGCCTTTTCAGGTGCGGAAACAGCTGAGGATGCTGAAGAGGTTGTGGCGGAGCCGGAGGACTATGCGGACGAACCTGCGTTTATTCTGAATGGAACTGGAAGCAAAGGTGATACGGTAAAATTGCAGTTTCTACTGGACAACATTAAAGAGGAAAAAGTGCTTTGCAAATTCGTCAATTTTGATTTCGTCAATGTGGACAATCCTTCAGAAACGTATGCTCTAACGACGACATTTGAGCCGCAATCCTTTGAATTGGATATGAACGCATCGCAGCCAGTATTAATAAGTGTGATAATCGATCCAAATGCGAAACTAGGAACTTACCAAAGCAAGGTTCAAGTAGAAGGGTTTGAGCCAATCTTTTTCCTTATTCGTGTAACTATTACTAGAAAAACGACCGCCAAAAAATGACAAATAAGGAAACGAAGGAAAAAACGGAGGAAATTTTTTCTGGAGCACAGCGACTAATTAGCTCTGCGGTAAATGTTTTGGAAGAAGAAATTGCTGCCGGAATTTTGGCTGCAAAGAAGATTGAAAAGAAAGTTATTGATGTTGAAGATATTCGAAGCGATCCAAGTGATTTATTAAATAGAATTCGGAGAGACACCCACGAAGCGGTAGATCTTTTTCTGGATGCTTTTACGGCCATTTCCAAACAAGTGCAGAATCTGGCATCACTCAATACCGACAAAGAGACCAAAAAAGAAGAAGCTCCTGTTTCGAAAGCAACAGCAAATAATGGTGCCATTGTTTTGGAAGCCGATCATCCCGTTAAACCGGGAGAAACTGTTTCGTTTTGCTTTTCCTTGCTAGAAGATACCGAAGAAGTGACCAAATTAGAATTAAAAAAGACAAACCTCATTGGACAGTCCAACCACACGATTCATTCAAGAGCGCTGAAGATTACACCGCGTAAAGTGCAGCTAATACCAAACGAAGAACAAGAAATTACGATTGATTTAGTCGTACCAAAAAATGCAGTGCCAGATCAGTACAATGCCTTCATTACCTCGGCTTCTCCACATGCCATTAAAGTTGTTTTACATGTTGAAGTAACAAACGACTGATGAGTAATTCCTTGATGAAATCTATGCTAGCCGAATATGGAGCAGCGACATTGGAAGGAATCAATAAGTACATTCCAGATAAGGAACCACGGAAATACTTATACGATTTGGTGGCCGATTATCCGAATCGAGGAGGTAAAGGATTTAGACCTGGTTTGTGTATCGCTGCCTGTAAAGCTTACGGCGGAAAACAAAGTGATGCAATGGATTCTGCAATTTGCTTAGAATTATTACACAATGCCTTTTTAGTGCATGATGATATTGAGGATGAAAGCTTTTTCAGAAGAAATAAACCAACGCTTCACGAGGCGAATAATAGTGCCATCGCAATAAATGTAGGTGATGCTATGCAGGTATTGAGTCTTTCCCCTCTGTATAGAAACCGAGAAATTTTAGGCGATCGCGTAGCAACAAAAGTTTATTTGGAAGTACAGCGGATGATTCTTGAATCGGTTGAAGGGCAAGCGATGGAATTAGGCTGGAGAAAAGACAATATGTGTGACCTCAAAGAAGCAGACTACCTGCGGATGATTCTAAAAAAAACCTGTTGGTATACGTGTATGCAACCACTCAGAATTGGAGCTATCATTGGAACTAGAGGGCAAATTGATCCCGATACTTTTGACAGATTGGGTTATTTCATGGGAACTTCTTTTCAAATTCAAGATGACATCTTGAATTTGGTTGGGGAGGAAGATAAATATGGAAAAGAGGTTTGTGGCGATATCATAGAAGGAAAAAGAACCTTAATGCTGATTCATTTACTGGGAAATTGCAAACCTGCAGAATTTCGAGATGTACGCTCTTTTTTAGCGAACCCAATTAAAGATCGCTCGATTGAAGATGCACGGTCTATTCTGGAACTAATGCACCAATATGATTCGATCGAACAAGCCAAAAAAACAGCGCAATATTTAGCAGGCGGCGCCTTGAAAGAATTCTACAGCATCTTTTCCAAATGCCATGAAACCCAAGATAAAGCTCTGATTGAAAATATCATTTTGTACATGATTAACCGAGAATACTGAGTAATATGATACGTGTAACACCGAAAATAAAGTACGATTGTGATGTCATGATTGTTGGAGCAGGACCGGCAGGAAGTGGTCTAGCTTTTCATTTAGCTTCTAAGGGAATCAAGGTGACCGTGGTTGAATCAGCTGTTTTTCCAAGGGACAAAATTTGTGGTGACGGGGTGAGTCCTATTGCATTGGCGGAGCTAGATAAAATGGGGATTACACACACAAAAGAGTTTGATCAAACAAATGAAATTAATAAAGTCGGGCTCTTTCTAAAAGACGACAAAGTCTTTATTGATCTGTCCAAACCTGATCATTTGCCCTATCACGCACGAATTATCCCGCGGATAGAATTGGACAATTGGATTTACACAGCAGCTAAAAATGCAGGTGCGACGTACATCGAAGGCACTTCTGTTACTGAATATTTAAGTTCTGAAAATGGAGTAGTGGTGCATCTGAAATCTGGAGAGAATAAGTCTACCCTAAAAACAAAATTGCTCGTTGGCGCTGATGGAGGGAACTCCACAATTGCAAGACAATTGCACGGACGTAAACCGAATGATGAGTTCCAACTTTTAGGATTACGCGCATACTATGACAATGTGAATGGTCCAAATGATCGGGTTGATATCTATTTTAATGAAGACGGATTTCCAGGCATCTTTTGGATGTTCCCCGTGGGAGAAAAAGGGGCGAATGTTGGAATTGCGATGATTTCAAAAACGTTCCCCTCAAAGCCGGATCACGTAAAAAAGATCTTATTGGCTCATATAGAAAATAATAAGGATATCAAAGAGCGAATCGGAGAGGGAGAACTTTCTGATAAAATTAGAGGTTGGCCGATTACCTTTTTTAATCCCAAGCAAAAATTAAGCGACAACCGAATCATACTGATTGGTGAAGCGGCTGGACTCATTAATCCATTGAGTGGCGACGGTATTCAATACGCCTTATTGAGTGCGCGCTGGGCTTCGGAAACGATTGAAGAATGCGTGAAGGAGAATCGTTTTTCTGCACAAGACTTGAATAAGTTTACACTAAAAGTAAAGGAAGAAGTAGCGTATGATTTTTCCTTATCCAATTTATTGGTTCAGTTTCCACGCAATAAAACCTTTACCAAAATGTGGATTAAAATCCTGACTGTCATGATTGCTAAGGCGAAGGAAGATAAAGAATATGCCGATACGATCGCTGGAATTTTTGAAGGAACGTATCCTTCCTATCATGCGCTAAACCTTTCGTTTATTCTTAAAACCCTAAAGCAAGGTGGTGTCGAGTTGTCGAATTCTTTTCAAGAGCATTTAACTGATCCCCAAAAATCGATCACGACAGGAGCGGAGATGATGGAGTTATTCACGAAAATCATGTCCGAAGTAAAAGACAATCCAAAGCAGCATTTAAAATGGATTGCAGATACCGTGTTAAAAACGGGAACTGTCGCCAAACATGTTGTTAAAACGGTTGATCTGGAAAGCCTGAGCGGAGTTTTTCGTACTGAAAAATAAGGAGGTGAACGGCAAAATAGTAAAGCAATTGGGGTTCTAATTAAAATGGGACTCAGTGGGAGTCGTAGGGCAGCCGTGTCGGTTCTATTTCATATAGTTTTGCCATAGTACTAGTACAAATTTGTACGTTTCACGTTCTTTTTCCCAAAAAAATCCATATTCGTAGCAAAATAGATAGACTTCACCTCTTTAATTTTTCGAATTGCTTGGTGATGGAACACCTACTGTGGCAGAGCACAATTTGGCGTCAAACATAAGTACAAAGGTAGTACCGAGATTATTCAGGGAGTTACTCGGATTTGAAGAAGTTGATATGAGGTATTACTTAACAGCTTCCGATAGAAACTCTATGAGTGCAACTAGTATATTAACAGGCTTGCAAGCAAATGTTGATAATGGCTATTCAGTGATACTTGATGTAAAATCCGAGATGTTCGGGATTCCAAATGGCGGACACGGCGTAACATTCCTTGGGAATTACAGAGTGGAGAGTACTGGTGATGTATCTTTTGATGTGCAATCATGGGGCGAAGTTATGCCTTTAACAATGAGTGAAGATGAATTTGAGAAAAACTATAATGGCGCTGTTTGGGGGCGAAGTACCAATGATGGTATTAAAAATGGGGCTGATGCTGGTAATTAATCTAAGCTGTAATTCTGGGCATGTCACCAAAGCTAGAAGTGTTAGTAAAGCTAGAAGTGTTAGTAAATCGGATGTTAATTATGAATTTGATTCCGAAATAGACAGCAATATTATATTAACTAATACTGCGATAATTCGGCTAAAGGGATTTATGGAAAGTGATAATATTGAACTTTTAGAATATGAAAATTCTAAACAAAAATCAAAGAATGTAACTTTATCAGAAAGATCAAATTCCGATGAAGGGGTAAGAGAGTTTTCGATTTACACTACACTAGATCGTTCAATTAGTTATGTTAAATTTACTTTTCAAAATGGCGATACCGTTTTTTCGAGAAAATTCACCGATTTAAAATTCGAAATAAAACCAGTTTATCCCTATGGTAACTTTCTTTTAAATTTGAAAAGTTATACCTATAACGGTAACACCCTGCTAAGTGATCCTTTTTTCGCTAATCCTGTATTTCAAATTATTAGGTAGTGTATCAAATTAGCTTCGCTGCTACTTCGTTGTACCCAGCTGCGCAGTATTTGCAATGCTGCGTATGTAAAATTGAAACGGGAAATAGAGTTTCAGCAACATGAAGAACTTTAGCTGTTTAGCACACTCCTCATAAACTCGTCGTCGCGCGGTTTATAAGGTCTTCGTCCTAGTTCTCACAGCTTCAAAAAGACATAAAAACAAGGTTGCCCCGACAGTAAACGTCGGGGCAACCTTGTTTTAGTGCTTTTTTCGCCTGTTGCGTCCTTCGTCCTCAGTCACAGCTACTTTGTCCGTTAACACGTCCATCGCTGTTTGTGTTAGGCTCGCCGCTAGGGTCTTTCGGGCTTCGCTTAGTGTCATCATTTTTGCCAACCTACCTCGTTCCTCAGTGTCCGCGCACTCAAAAATGCCGCCACACGCTTGTGTGGTGCACCGCATGCAATTTTCCGAAATTCTCAATTTTCTGAAGGTACAAGAAACTGTATTTCGTGGTTTTGTAAAATGCCTCCATCATCGAGTTGGATTGAACGATGTCGCGCAAAGCTATCGTTTGGTGAATCGTCCTAGAATTCTGCTTCATGAAGTTCTTTAAAGTGTTGTTCGCATTTTCAGAGCCGCCATCGGTTACCAGTTGAACGGAAGCGCTCGTATGTTTGAACCCAGAACGTCATTTACAAGTAAATATACAATAATAGAGTA
>JABXHO010000077.1 GCA_013373595.1 Flavobacteriales bacterium
CCACTGGTTCCCTAAGATGTACGGAAAGATGATGAACAAGAAGTTGGGATATGCTCACTTCTGGATTACATTGGTTGGAGCTTACGGTGTATTCTTCCCAATGCACTTCGTTGGATTGGCAGGAGCGCCACGTCGTTATTACGATTACTCAGTATACGCAGAAAGCGATATCGATTCATACAATCAAATGATGGACTTGAACGTGATCATTACCGTGTTTGCCATTATCGCAGCACTTGGACAATTGATCTTCTTGTTCAACTTCTTCTACTCAATTTTCAGAGGACCGAAATCAATTCAGAACCCTTGGAAAGCGAATACATTGGAGTGGACAACTCCAGTAGAGCACATCCACGGAAACTGGCCAGGAGAATTGCCAACAGTTCACAGATGGCCTTACGATTACTCGAAGCCTGGAGCAGAAGAGGACTTTATTCCTCAAATTGTTCCTTTAGCTGAAGGTGAGGTTGAGCACTAAAAACACATTACATTATAGAAAAGGGCTGTCGTTGAGATAGCCCTTTTTTTGTGGGGTAGCGGAAAGCCCCGTTTTTTATGTCGGAAATTACTATTTCAGGGCGTATTTTCTTGAAAATTGGTCGAGTTGCTGTACCTTAGCGGAAATAAGTATTACTAACTGAATTACAATGAAAAACACATTTTTAAAAATGGCTTTCGCTGCAGTGGCAATTATTGGAATTACTTCTGTATCAAGCTGTAAAAAAGGGGAGAACGATCCTTTTCTTTCGTTGAGATCACGTAAGGCACGTATCACTGGCGAGTGGAAATTGACAAAAGGAACAATTACCCAATCACAAACTTCAGGTGGAGTTACAGATTCTCAAGTAACAACCTATACTGAATCAACAAGTTCAACGGGTGGATTTACTTCGACGTATTCTGAAACGCTCACTATCGAGAAGGACAATACATACGAAGTAGTGATCGTTGAGAACGGAGTAAGCAACACAATTCGCGGGAATTGGTACTTCTCTGGTAAAGTAAAAGATGCTGATTTGAAGAAGAAGGAAGCAATCGTTTTTAGTGAAACGCAATACATTTCTCCTTCAGGAACAACTCAATATACTGGACTTTACGCAGATCAAATCCTATTGATGGATCAACTTAAGAATAAAGAAGTAGTTTTTAAAGGTGACATCACTTACAGCGATAGTGATGGTGAGGCAGCTACATACAGCTACGACCGTACTTTCGAAAAACAATAATTGCTAACCAACAACAAGATTTAAGATGAGCAAAAAAATTATATCATTCGTATTTTCAACATTGATTGTTTTGGGAGTAACGACTCTCACAAGCTGTAAAAAAGGTGAAAATGATCCGTTTTTATCGTTAAAATCAAGAAAAGCTAGAATTTCCGGTGAGTGGAAATTGGTAAGTGGATCAGAAACATCTTCGTATTCTTCTTCATCGTTTACTAGTTCTTCTGCGGCAACGTATACAGAAACGTCGTACATCTCAAATGGTTCAACCTATGCGTACTCAGAGAAAATGACGATCAACAAAGATGGAACCTACAAGATTGAGGTAACTTACGATGGGGACTTCTATACAATTACAGGAGATTGGTTCTTCGCAGGAGCAGTGAAAGATCTGGATTTGAAAAATAAAGAAGCAATTGTTTTCTCTACACAAGAATACAGCGATCCTTCCTACTCTGAAACGTATAATGGTTTCTACTCTGGAGAAGTATATATCATCGACCAACTTAAGAACAAAGAAATGATCTTTAAGGGTGAGACTTCTAACTCTGGAAGCGGGTATGTTTCTAAAAACTCTTACGAGCGTATTTTTGAAAAGCAATAAGCCCCAACTTTTTCAACTGGTTCGAATGCTTGATTGTCTAGAGACATGAAATACTGAACGAGGAGAAAAGAATATTAATAAAGTCCTACTCGAACATCGAGTAGGACTTTTTTGCTGTGAGGAGGTGTGGTTAGGAGTTTCTATGCCCTCCTGAACATCTGCTCAAGACTTCAAAGAGTCGATTGAAATAAATATTTTTTTCCCTGTCATTAAACCTTTTTCACTTTCGTCTGTCCAACTATAACAGTACTTAAATAAAACTAAGATGATTCAAACAAAAAGAATAAAGTTAATTGCAATTTTAGTAGCAATAATCAGTTTAGGAGCATGTAAAAAAGATGCGGATGTTGAGGAGGTATCTTCCGGTTCAAATCCGGGTACAACTCTTGAAGAACCAGATCTAACACATTTACCTTTCGGAGGTGAATCTCCTAACAACATATTGATTCAAAACGAAGGTGACCCTCAACCTGATTTTTTATCCCTATGGCTTTGTGGCTTGCCAGCAAATGGTGCAGGGAATAGTAATGCAGCCGACTGGACGAATCCTGATGGATCGTGGAACTATGACCTAAAACCACAAGTTGAAGGAAATATGTTGTGGCCACATGAGCTTGAAATTTATCTGGATGGCAATGGCAATCGCATCATTTCGGGAAATGGACTTCCTGATCATCCAACCGGAATATTTCCAGTTACACCAGGAAGCGCAGCCTATCAATACGATGGAAATCCAAATGTGATTTCACCGCAAAATGTGCAGTATGTATTTGATGCAATGCCGGTAGAAGCATCACAGCCAAGTTGCGTTCCATTTGGACCTTCTGGTATTTCTCTTACTGGATGTGCAATCTATCATGGTTCTTCAACTCTAGGAAATGATGCTGCAGCTCACGAAATGTTGGATCGTTTTGGAGGGCACACCGACGGAACTGAACGTTATCATTACCATTATCCTTCTGACGATCTGATGGATCACATTCAACCACACAATACTGGACATTCACCACTCACGGGTTATATGTTGGATGGATTTGGAATTTATGGTCCGTATGGTGAGAATGGTGAATTGTTAACATCCGCAGATCTCGATGAGTGTCATGGACACAAACACCCCGTAATGTGGGATGGAGAAATGGTCGACATTTATCATTACCACTGGACGTACGACTTCCCATATAATATTGGTTGTTTTAAAGGAAACCCTTAATTCATAGTACCTATAAATCAATCAATTTCTATCAAATATGAGATTAAACGTTATGAAATATATCATTTCAACATGTCTGTTAATGTTCCTAACATTGAATGTAAGTTGGGGACAGAGCACCGTCGGATTAACTGAATATACAAGCGGCAACAAAGAGGGATTTGTTCTCTTTTCCCCAATGACATCTTCGAATACCTATCTAATTGATAAATGTGGTGAAAAGGTTCATCAATGGTCAACAAGTTCGTATCGACCAGCACTCTCGGTAACTCTTCTTGAAGATGGCTCGTTGGTGCGCACCGGTAAATTGGATAATCCCAATTTTAATGAAGGAGGTAGTGGAGGCATCATTGAACGCTTTGATTGGGATGGGAACCTGACCTGGAATTACACGATATCCGATACCGACAACTGCCTTCATCACGACATTAAAGTACTACCTAACGGGAATATTTTGTGTATTGTTTGGGATCGTTATACGAAACAGGAAGCGGTACAAAATGGTAAAGACACCTCATACAATCAACAGTATTTGTGGAGTGAAAAGATCGTAGAATTACAGCCTGTTGGAAATAATAACGCAACTGTAGTTTGGGAATGGAAGCTGTTCGACCATTTAATTCAGGAAAACGACAACACGCAATTGAATTATGGAGTGGTTTCGGAACATCCTGAGTTGATAGACATAAATTACTTTCCAGGTGCCCCAAATACAGCTGACTGGATTCATTTTAATTCAATTGATTATAATCCCGACTTGGATCAGATTCTTGTTAGTTCTCATCGGATGTGCGAGGTGTGGATAATTGATCATAGCACCACAACAGCCGAAGCAGCAACGCACACGGGAGGGAACTCAGGAATG
The DNA here is from genome assembly GCA_013373595.1 of Flavobacteriales bacterium. Taxonomy (GTDB): domain Bacteria; phylum Bacteroidota; class Bacteroidia; order Flavobacteriales_D; family Crocinitomicaceae; genus UBA4466. Next base: position 3,903 of record JABXHO010000077.1, read on the forward strand.
GGAGGAGATCTTCTTTATCGATGGGGAAATCCCCAAGCCTATTCACGAGGGACTGGTGCCAACAAGGTATTTTACGGTCAACACCATGCAACATGGATTCCAAACGGCTATCCAAACGAAGGAAAGATCATGGTGTTCAATAACGGTTTGGGAAGATTGGGAGATTATTCTTCAATTGATATTATTATTCCTCCTTTAAATGCGTCGAATACCTACGATGTGCCTTCAAGCACTCCATTTTTGCCAACAGGGTTGGACTGGAGCTATGTTTCAAATCCGCAATCTGATTTTTACAGCAGTAATATTTCAGGTGTATATCCTCTCGATAACGGATCATTCATGATTACAGAAGGGACCTCTGGACGTTTTTTTGAAATCAACCCTTTTCAGCAGAAGCTTTGGGAATATGTAAACCCTGTATTTTCGGGTGGAATAGCGAATCAAGGTGATACGGTAACAGGCAATCCTGTTTTTCGCTGTGAGTTTTACAATTCGGATTACGAAGCTTTTGTTGGCAAAGACTTGACGCCCCAGGGTGAAATTGAATTGAATCCAATGACTCCGTCAATGTGTGAATTAGTGGGCATAGCACAGGTAGAAAATGAAACAAGTTTTTCATTATTTCCCAATCCGTTTACAACTGAATTGCATTATTCTATTGGAGATGAAAATGAAGGTGTTTTTGAGTTATATGATGCTTTAGGCACACGTGTTATACAGGAACCCGTTCAACATTCAGGAATGATTAAAACGAATTTCTTGCCCGCTGGAATGTATTATTATCAACTCAAAGTTGGCTCGAAAATAGTCACAGGAAAATTAGTGAAACCGTAAAAAAACATAAATCATTCTGAGCAAATAGGTAATCGCTGCTATAAATAATTGACCGAATTAGATAGTGGTGAGAACTTATTTGCTCTTACAATTCAATACCACCATCAGTTGCTGTGTCGTGAATCCAACAGCAACCCGATCCAAAAATCAGGGAATAGGACAATCCGAAAATCGAACCAAAATACTACCTTTACCTATTCTCAACAATAAACACATTTGTACTAGATTTTGGAGGATTCATTCGATTATAGAGAAGAAGCAAACAGCAATTCGCACGAGGACTACGACAAAGTATTGCGCCCGAAACGGCTCGAAGATTTTGCTGGTCAACCGAAAGTGGTAGATAATTTACGTGTGTTTGTGGAAGCGGCAACTCTCCGAAATGAACCGCTCGATCATGTTTTGCTACACGGACCTCCGGGATTGGGAAAAACAACTTTAGCAAACATCATTGCGAATGAGCTTGGGGTGAATTGCAAAATTACAAGCGGTCCTGTGTTGGATAAACCGGGAGATCTCGCTGGATTGCTAACCAATCTCGAACGCGGAGATGTTTTGTTTATTGATGAAATTCATCGACTTAGCCCTGTAATTGAAGAATACTTGTATTCGGCGATGGAAGATTACTGCATCGATATCATGATTGATAGCGGACCCAATGCACGCACTGTACAAATTGAACTGAATCCGTTTACACTAATTGGAGCAACCACTCGATCTGGTTTGCTAACATCACCGCTACGTGCACGATTTGGGATCAATTCCAGATTGCAGTACTACGACTCAAAAACGCTCACGTTGATTGTGGAACGATCGTCCAGCTTATTGGATATTCCCATCAAGGAAGAAGCGGCGTATCAAATCGCAAGTCGAAGTCGAGGAACACCCCGTATTGCCAATGCTTTGCTGCGTAGAGTGCGCGATTTTGCTCAAATTAAAGGGGATGGAACCATTACATTGGACATCACGAACTTCGCTTTGGAAGCATTGAACGTTGATCAAAATGGATTGGATGAAATGGACAATAAGATTCTAACGACCATTATCGATAAATTCAGCGGAGGACCTGTTGGAATGACAACGATTGCGACAGCAATTGGAGAGAATGCAGGAACTTTAGAAGAAGTATACGAGCCATTTTTGATTCAGGAAGGATTCTTGTTACGCACGCCTCGCGGACGAAAGGTGACGGAAAAAGCGTACAAACACTTGGGGAAGGACAAGGGCTGGACACAAGGGGGACTTTTTTAATCGACTATGGAATTTCAACTTGAATCCAACGATCCACTAACAATTGATATTGTAGAATCTGGCGTTGTGTCTTGGGAAGATTTGATTCGTTGCGTAAAGAATTTCCATTACGGAAGAAACGCGAATCGATCAGATGTTTCATTGGTTTGGTACGAACGAAAAGGAACGTGTAGTTCAAAGCATGCATTTCTGAAACACATAGCCGATCTAAACAAGGTTCCAAATGTCGATTTGATCCTGTGTCTCTACAAAATGAATGCTGAAAACACAGAAAGTGTGGGAACCGTACTCAATGAATTTAACATTGATTTCCTGCCTGAAGCACATTGCTACCTTCGTTTCAAAAATGAACCGATTGATGTCACCACGAAGTCCTCAGATTTTTCCAAAATCGAGTCAGATATCCTCGAAGAACAAGTGATTCAGCCCGAACAAGTCAACACATTTAAAGTCAATTACCACAAAGCGTATATGAAAAAATGGGGCGAAACAAATCACCCCACTTTACCATTCGAAATACTATGGACCATCCGAGAAAAATGTATTTCTCAGTTGGGTAACGCTTAAGCGCTAGAAGAAAGTAACGTCTTCCAGCTTAACAACGGGCTTAAGACGATAAGTCGAATTTCCCTGCTCCACAATTGAATGGTCAGCGTCAAAATCAATCAAAATTTCTACAGAATCGCCAGGATTAACGTTGGTGTTTACGTTAATTTTCAATCCCGTTTTATCTTGACTGCTTAATTCGAGTGGATACGAAACACTGTCAACTACGACCGTATTTTGTGCCCCGAGAATTAAACGCATTTGCTGAATGTCTCCCGCAGGAATGACGTTCGGATCAACAAGTACCGCTGTTACATCATTTTGTAAGTCCAATAAGTTGTAAATTCCTGTAGCCGTAGGAAGCGATGTCCAACCACCACCGTTGCTATAATGAATTTCTGTTCCCACTACTTCAACGTTCACTGAGTCATAATCGCCCGGTGCGTCGGTCATTTTCACCGAGAAATACGCGTTTCCAGATTTGTCTTTACCACAAGAATACAAAGTGGCCGAAGCGAGAAGGAGAAGGAAGAAGATAGATGATGCTTTTTTCATGTTTTTAGTTTTGTCAATTATTATTCGATAAGTATGGCATCGATTAGTCAAAAGTTGAGCCAATTCATTTAATAGTCTGATTAACAATAATTAGCTAAAACTAAAGTCAACAGAAAACCACCAAATTGAACAGCATTTTTTCAAATTGAAAAAGAAATGGAGGATTCCGTGCGACGAATAGAGTGGCTGTTGATCAAGTACATTATCTTTACAGAAGTGAATCAAACAGCCCAACACCATACCGATCTTATTAAGCAAAAGGCAGCCGAATTGGGTTTTCAGTTCTGTGGAATTTCCAAAGCAGATTTTTTGGAGAAGGAAGCACGCGAGTTGGATCAATGGTTGAAAGCGGGAAACCACGGGAAAATGACGTACATGGAAAACCATTTCGACAAACGTTTGGACCCACGATTGCTTGTTGATGACGCCAAAAGCATTGTTTCGCTAATGCTGAATTATTTCCCAGATCAAACACAGGAAGATAAAGACGCTCCCCAAATTTCGAAGTACGCATACGGAATGGATTATCACTTTGTGATCAAAGACAAACTCAAAGAATTGTTCGCTTTTATTCATGAAGAAATTGGTGAAGTAGGAGGGAGAATGTTTGTGGATTCTGCACCCGTAATGGATAAGGCGTGGGCGAAGCGATCTGGTTTGGGATGGATGGGAAAAAACACGAACATCATTCACCCAAAAAATGGTTCGTTCTTTTTCATTGCTGAGTTGATTTTAGATCTCGAATTGGAATATGACGGCCCGATGAAGGATTATTGTGGAACGTGTACGGCATGCATTGACCATTGTCCAACGGATGCTATTGTAGAACCCTACGTAGTCGACGGATCGAAGTGCATTTCCTATCTCACCATCGAACTTAAAGATGAATTGCTTCCGAAAGAATTTCAAGGCAAAATGGACAACTGGATGTTCGGCTGCGATGTGTGTCAAGATGTATGTCCATGGAACCGATTCTCGAAACCACATAACGAACCGATGTTCAATCCACACGAAAATTTACTGCGGATGTCCAAAGCAGATTGGCACGATCTCACCGAAGAAGTCTTCCGCGAACTCTTCCGAAAAAGCGCCGTAAAACGAGCGAAATTCTCTGGATTAAGTCGAAATTTGCGATTTTTAAAAGGTGAATCATAGAATTTCTGGGTTCAAAAGAGCCAACTTAGCAAGGTCTAGGAGTCAGGTAATCGTAATGGTGAATGTTGAATCCACCGAAAAGACGATTAACTAATTTTTCTAAATTAGAAGAGTATATGGATGAATACCTAACATATATTTTATTGATTCCTCTCATTGTAGCATTTCTCTACATGATAGTGAGTATGTTTAAAAAGCAATCCGAAGTGGATCAGTTTTTTGCTAATCTTGACACCTCTGATAGGGATTCGATAATTCAAAAACTTGATTATTTAGAGCAAAAAAGGCAAGTTGACCTGTCAAGGTTGAAACAGCGAATACAAGAAATGCGTCAGCGACATATTGAGCATTTCACACATGAAATAGAAGAGGCCTTTGTGAGGATTTACTTCGATTATTTTCGCGACAACTGGATTCCTTTTCGAAAGGCGAACTGGGGATTGAAACTTATTTTTTTCTTGGACTGCTCATTGGTTTTTATGCCATGGGATACATCATTTACACGAATTTACATCAGGAATTGAACAAGTGGGTTTTCATCATTCCATTTTTGATATTTCCCCTGTCCTTATTGCTGTCCCTGATGTACATCATGCTCATATCAATCTTCTTTACATTTTTTCGTTTCCTTGCTCCAAGAAAAGGGGCTGTTGTAAGGAGTTGTATACTTTTTAATCAAATGATTCGAGCCGTTGGGTCGAGCGGAAAGAGTTCTTCTTCTTCTTTTGATGGAACAATCTTTGACGCAATCAATTCCCTCGATTATTAGCGTGAGTCCATACATATAGAACTGAAATCTGAAATCCTCAACAAAACAAGGTTCAGGAGTCAGGTAATCGCAATGGCGGGGTTCTGTCCATGATTACTTTCCAGTGCCTCAATCTTCACCTTCACCGTTCCTACTTCGCGGTTTCGAATGATGCGTAAAACTAGCCGCTCAATCCAACCTTTTCCTTTCAGCACGCGAACATATCCAGCTACTTTTTCATCCTTTACAAAAATGCCATTTAGTAAATCTTCTCCCGACAATTCGACAATCTCATTAGCGAATCGCCACGCACTCTCTCGCGCGATATTCATTCCGAAATCAACAATGTAATCGTCCGTGCGACCGAAAAACTTCAGAATACGCAGTAGATTGGGCCAAATTTTGGCAAGATTTTCCTGAACCTCGTTCGTAAGCGCTCCCAGAATTTTGTTGATTTTATTAAAATCGTCATGCAAGGATTCAATAGAAAAGGGCGTACAAATTTCGGCTGCAGCAATTCCTAAATCTAGGTTAATATGCGCATTCATTCCAAAGAGTAAATGTTGAACCACGATGTAGTCACCATTTCGTGCTGCTTCGAAAGCCAATTCCCACGATTTCGTAACAGGATTTCCATCCCGATAATTACTGTAGGCGTCGAGATAGCGATTGGCAAATACGACATCTAGCTGCTCCATGCGCGCATCATCATCAAAATAATTCGTCCCGATTTTATTCTTAACGGTAATGGTCACTTTTTGATACAACGCTGCGAAATAGCCCAGTGGATCTTCATTTTCTTTCGAATAATCGATGATTTCTTCGAGTAGATCTATTACTTCTTGAATGGTGGTAGCCTTCATTTTTCTTTTGTTGGAGCTGTAAGATAAACAATCACTCACAAGATTCCTAAGGTGTGAACATAGGTGACAGCGAGTAAATTAACAAAAAGCTAACAGCCTATAACTATGTGTTTTTTGTGCATTTTTTGTAATTTGAACACTTCAAACATACTTAACATGCCAGATCAAAATCAAAATGGCCCTATTAACTACAGCATGGCTCCTTACACGGGAGCATGGACCAAAGCTGAAGCGGGTCATCTCTTGAGAAGAACTCTCTTCGGCCCAACCAATCAACAAATATTGAATGCAGTATCGGACGGGATGGCCACTACGGTGACGAATTTACTTCAAGTTCCAGCCATGGCTGAGCCGCTTGCATTTCACCCGGATGAAGGCGTAACCACTTTTGGAAATTCGTGGGTCAATGATGTTTATCCGTCGAATGTTACGGATGCTGCGGCAACATTGAATGCGAGGAATATATCGCTAGCCGCTTGGTTAATGAAGGGAATCAATGAAGAACAGTTCGATATTTCGCAGAAAATGCTCCTGTTCTGGCAAAATCACTTCGCCGCAATTGCGGTGTCGGATGCGCGAGCGACGTATGACTATGTTGAGTTGCTCCGCCAGCATGCGCTTGGAAATTTCCGACAGTTCGTCAAAGACATGACTATCAATCCAATGATGTTGCTGTTTTTGAATGGTGCGACGAATACATTGTATAGTCCAAACGAAAACTATGCCCGCGAATTACTCGAGTTGTATACCGTTGGAAAAGGTCCGCAAATTGGTCCTGGCGATTACACCAACTATACGGAGGACGATGTGGCAGCAGGAGCAAAAATTTTGACAGGATTTTTAGTGGATGGCCTCGGTAGCGATACACTCACCGATGTAACGTCGAATTTCACACCAATTTTACACGATACATCTACAAAAACATTGTCCTATCACTTTGGAAATGCTACAATCTCCAATAACGGAGCAAGCGAGTATGCAGATTACATCGATATCATCTTCCAACAGAATGCCGTGGCAGAGCATATCAGCAGAAAATTATATCGTTACTTCGTAAACTACGATTTAACAACCGATGTAGAAACAAATGTTATTCCAGTGATGGCAGCAACCATGATTGCGAATAATTATGAAATTCTTCCAGTACTAACAGAGTTGTTCTCAAGTGAACATTTCTATGATATTTCGGTAAGAGGTGCACTCATCAAAAGTCCGTTGGAGATGATTTTCTCCATGTTCAACAGTACAGAGTCGATCCCTGGTTTCGATCTTCTGACAGATTCTGAAATGTATTTGGTGCTGTATCAATTTGCTACGGTAATGGGACAAGCCTATATGGAGCCACCGAGTGTTTCAGGTTGGCCGGCCTACTATCAAATGCCTGCTTTTTCGCAATTGTGGGTGAATTCAGCGGTACTCAAAACACGCTTTCAGGTTTCTGATTTCATGACGCTTCTAACCGGAGTTCCAGGAAACGGAAACAACTGGAAGTTTAGTACCCTAACGTTCTTGGACAATTTATCAATGCCTTCGGATGCACCAACGGTGATTGATGATATCGCGGATGTTTTCACACCAAAAGGATTGTCTGCTACGCAGAAACTATTACTCAAGACCGTGCTCACAAATGGATTACCCGATTTTGAGTGGACGCTCCAATACAACGAATACGTGGCAAACCCAGGTGATCCAATGTATTCCGATCCCGTTGTTCAGCGAGTAGAATTGGTACTACAGCAGTTGTTCCATATGCCAGAATTCCAAACCATATAGTTCCCTAAAATTAACGAGATGAAAAGAAGAGATTTTGTAAGAAATTTAGCACTTGTGTCAGCGGGAACTCCTGTACTGCTCAATGAAATGAATGTGCAGTCGATCGGAAAGAAATTGTTCACGGTTGCAAAAAGCAATGAGGATCGCATATTGGTGATCATTCGAATGAATGGCGGAAATGACGGATTAAATACGGTAATTCCACGAGATCAATATGCAAATTTGACGATCCAACGAAATAATGTACTCATTCCTGAAACGGATGTCCTTGAATTGACAACTGAAGTGGGACTACACCCGAAAATGACGGGAATGAAAACGATGTATGATTCTGGATCACTCGGAATTATCCAAAATGTAGGCTATCCAGAGCAGAACCGATCGCATTTCCGATCTATGGATATCTGGACTTCTGGTTTGATCGATTCCCCTGCAGATACAGGTTGGCTCGGACGTCATTTTGACAATGAATATCCTGGGTACCCAAACGGTTACCCGAATGGAACGCATCCAGATCCTTTTGCGATTAGTTTGGGATACGAAGTATCGGCAACTTGCCAAGGATTGATGGCAAACTTTAGTCACGCAGTAAACGATCCATTCGATGTGTACAACCTTTCGAGTGGGGGAGCTGTGAATGATGGAACGTACTACGGCGATCACATGGAGTATCTAACCACCTTGATCAATCAGGCGAATGCGTACGGTCAGCAAGTAAACGATGCCGCGAACGCGGGTACGGGAAGTTTGGCTTCATTGTATGACTTGACCAATCCGCTTGCGAAGCAATTGCGATATGTAGCGCAAATGATCGATGGTGGACTCAAAACAAATGTCTACATCTTAAACGTTAATGGATTCGATACGCACAATGCGCAAGTTTCAGCTACGTCGACGGTAGAAGGTAATCACGCGAACTTATTAGAAAGAATTTCTGATGCCGTTGCATCTTTCCAGGCAGATATCGAACAAATGAATCACCAAGAGCGCGTAGCAGGAATGACTTTCTCTGAATTCGGACGACAAATTGCTTCGAATGCGAGTCTAGGAACCGATCATGGAGATGCCGCACCAATGTTTTTATTCGGATCCTGTTTGAATACGAACATCATGGGAAACAATCCAACAATTACCGATACAATTGTCAACCAGGCAGGAATCCCGTTGGAATATGACTTCCGTGATATTTACGCATCTATTTTGAAAGATTGGTTTGGCGTTCCAACATCTGAGATTCAATCCTTCTTTGAGCATACCGTGCAATATTACCCAATCTTAGGAGCGTGTAATGTTGGAATTGATGAGGTAGATTCAACGGCTGATGAATTAACGGTGGCAAAAGCGATTGTGTATCCAAACCCAGCGAGCGCAAATGCGAAAATTCGTTTCGTAGCAGAAAATGAGTGGGTGAAAGTGGACGTATTCGATATTCAGCATCGTAAAGTGTTGGCGGTGTACGACGGAAACGTGTCGCAAGGAGAACATAACATTCCGATGGAAATTAAGGATTTGCCAGCAGGAGAATACATCGTTCAGATTAAGAAAGAATCTGGATTGGTACATTCGAAGTTGGTGAAGTTGTAAAAGAATTACACCTATTCAACTCAACTCGGGTTTTCTAATCTGAGTTGAGTTGTTTTTCAAACAAACCTTTCCATTCAATCAAACTTTCAACTCTCACATTCGTAAAGCAGATCATTTTTTGCTGTTAACATTCTGCTACGAAGAAGGAAGAACGAATTACCCCAAGTTCTAAAAGCAAAAAAGCGAACCTTCTATATGAAGATTCGCTTTCGCTAAAAATGGTATCCGATTTTACATTCCCATTGAAGTAAACTCGTCGTAAGTCATTTCTTCGTATCCCTCAGGAATTTCCAATGATAATTTCTCTTTGATTGTCTTCTTATCCAATGTTGTTTCTACCGTTGATGCTTTGAATGACATCATCATACCTTCACGGTCAACAGCATATTCCAACGCAAGTCCTGGTAATTTTGAAATGGCTGCTTTTTGATCCGTAGAGATTGATTCAATCTCTTCCGTGTACCAATATTCCATTTCGTTACCGTCTGCATCAATGATGACGGCTTTCTTACAGTTGTAACCTGCAATTTCCTTGGTTTCATTAGTCAACTTCACAGTAGGCTCTTCCTCTACTTCCTCTTGATCTGCTTCCATTTCTTCCGAGTTGGTAAGTACAGCTTTTTCGCCCATCATTCCTCCCATTAAAATGAGGATTTCTTCCGTATCATTGTCTACCACGGTCGTCATAGAAATCACCGATCCCATATCCAAATCTGTGCGTGCCTTATTGTCTCCGAAATAAAGGTTCATCTTACTTCCACTAAACATCATCACAGCCATCGCTATATCTGGATCGTCACTAGTCATTTCGATGTCGTAAATAATATGACCTTTTTTCATTTGAGCAAATGACATTACAGACGTCACGATTGTCATTGCAAAGAGTAAAGCTAATTTCTTCATTTTGTTTTGGTGTTAATGTACTGCAGCGACAACTTCAACATCTTGATGCCTTTGCATCGCTTTCTTGTTTATGATTTGAGTAAGCAATTTACAAAATTCGAACCAAAACTGAACGGAGCAGTTTTATTCGGGGATTAATCCCAGATGAGCGGTTCAAAATGGTTGTGTCCGTCACTTAAAGAAGGCATTGTATATATCATTCCCATTGGCATAGAGAAGCAGAGCGATCAAGATAAAGAATCCGATTGTTTGCGCATACTCCAATACTTTCTGAGGTGCTTCTTTCCCTGTGATCATTTCGTAGAGTAGGAAGACAACGTGTCCACCATCCAACGCTGGAATGGGTAGAATATTCATGAATGCCAAGATGATTGAAATCAAGGCAGTATTCATCCAGAAGCTCTGCCAATCCCATGTAGGACTAAACAAGTTTCCAATGGCCCCAAAACCACCAACTGATCCTGCGCCTTTCTTCGTGAAAAGGAATTTCAATTGACCTACGTAATCACCAAGCGTTGTCATTCCCATCGCGAATCCTCGACTAATGCTTTCGCCAAATCCGTATTTAATTTCACGAATGTATTTCAAGTCTTCTGGTTTCACATCAACAGGACCAAAACCAACAACACCGTTTTTGTTTACCTTCAGCGTTAAAGCAAGGGTATCTCCATCACGTAGCACGTTTGCTTCTACAGATTTCCCTAAGTTGTTGTAACAAGCAGTCACAATTTGATCAAAATACTCAATGGTTTTTCCTTCCATACTGAGAAATTTGTCTCCTGGACGCAAGCCAGATTTGAATGCTAAAAGACTATTAAATAAGCCCTTCATACTTTTCCCTTCAACAGCAACCGTAAGCGTATCCTTTCCATCTGAATATTGAACATCGACAGACTTTTTTGATGTGTAATCTGAATAATTAATATCGGTTCCAAGTGATTTTAAATCTTTTCCGTCGATTGAAATGATTGGCGCTCGAGCAGGAATTTCTTCACTCTTTTTGGCATTAACAAAAACATCACGAACAGGGTAGAGGTACTGCACAGTGGTTGACTTGTGCCTCAACGAAAATGGCGACATCGCCCCTTCCTTTTTGAACAACTCGTATTCGATGTTTTCTTTCAGTTTGACATCTTCAATTGTACCATCTGGCTTTTGAACTTTCAAATTGTACTGATCGCGAATCATGATTCCGCGGTTGATGTCACGATAGTCAAGAACATCTTCACCGTTGATGGCTAATACATTATCGCCTGATTCTAAACCGTACTTCTGCATATACGGGTGAATCGCTAACCCATCTTCAAGATCTGCTGTATGCAGCTGCTCTTCTCCCCACGTGAACATCACCATGATGTACACAACAATACCCACGATGATGTTTACGGTGACACCACCAATCATCACGATCAAACGTTGCCATGCTGGCTTCGAGCGGAACTCATCGGGTTTTGGAGGAGCTGCCAATTGCTCTTTGTCCATGGACTCGTCGACCATTCCAGCAATTTTTACATATCCACCAAGAGGAATCCATCCAATTCCCCATTCCGTTTCACCAATTTTCTTTTTTACCAAGGAGAACCAAGGGTTGAAGAAAAGATAGAATTTTTCGACACGAATTTTGAAGAATCGAGCAGGAAGAAAATGTCCTAGCTCATGTAAAAAAATGAGGATCGACAATGAAAGAACTAATTGCGATGCTTTGATCCAAAATTCCATAGAGGGTGTAATTTAATAAGACGTCAAATATAACGATTACGCCACAGTTGAACCGAGATCAACGTAGTCATTTTGTGAGAAATATGCGATCATAGCCTCTTTTATCAAGTGCTGCTGCTCGCGATCGTTTAATTTCGGTAGCTGTTTAATTAATTTGAAGTGTGGCCATTGATCAGCATCACGCCCCTCAAATTCATAGTAACCATACGGTTCGAGTAAGGTACAAACCGCCACATGGAGCAATTCTGTTTTTTCTTGTTTCGTGAAATCTTTGTGTCCGATTCCCAATTCGTTAACCCCAATCAAAAACAGGATGGCCTGAACATCGAGTCCTTCCCCAAACGTTTTTTCCAATTCAATTTTGAGGTGCTGAAATTTAAGTTCAATGTCGTAATCCATAGTGCAAAAATAGACAGATTCTAAAATCTATCCTTCGTTAATCTTGATCTTTCTTTAAACGTTATGTATTTTTATGAATGAAAAAAAGAAGCTTATGAGAAAAGGAATATTTTGGAGTTTAGCTGTGGCGGGAACAATGGTTTTTGCAGCATGTGGTAGTGAGGAATCAGAAGAAAAGGTGGACGAAAAGCCACTCGATATTTGTTTCTACGATTACAATGATGCATCGAGCGAATTTTCGTGGACAGCGTACAAAACAACGGACAAAGTGGCTGTTGGTGGAACATTCAATGACATTGAAATCATGAGCGATGGATCGTCAGATGATCCAAAAGCATTGATCGAGTCGATGTCGTTTTCGATGAAAACAGAATCGGTTGAAACGAATAATATCGAGCGCAACGGAAAAATTGCAACCTTGTTCTTCGGAGTGATCAATACACCAAGCATCGACGGGAAAGTAAAAGAGCTCAAAGATGATGGAAAAGCGATCATTGAAGTGACAATGAATGACATGAGCGTTGAGGTTGAGGGAGATTACACATTGGTTGATGGTAAATTCACCTTTGATTCTTCAATTGACGTGAGCAAATGGAATGCAATGGCAGGAATTGAATCGTTGAATGAAGCGTGTAAAGACCTTCATACAGGTGAGGATGGCGTTTCTAAATTGTGGTCGGAAGTAACGCTTTCGTTTACAACTCAGTTGTCATCTGATTGCGATTAATACAAAGTGAAATAAGAACAATTAAAGGTTCTCAAACTAATAAAGTGCGGCATAGCGACGCACTTTTTTTGTTATGAATGTACTAGACATTTTTATAATCATCCCCATTGTGTTTGGGATTTGGCGAGGATTTAAGAAAGGACTGATCATTGAATTGTTCACATTTTTGGCGCTCTTCGTTGGACTCTATGCTGGAATTCATTTTTCCGATGGAGTAGCCAGCTTTTTGAAAGATCAATTCTCGTGGGATTCGGAGTATTTGCCGACCATTGCCTTTACGATTACGTTTTTACTTGTAGGAGCAATGGTGTATTTCGCTGGCGTGGCAATTGAAAAAGCGGTAAAAGCGGTTCACTTGAGTACGCCCAATCGGATTTTTGGCGCTCTTTTAGGTGGAGTAAAAATGTTGTTGTTTGTGGGAACTGGGTTGATTTTATTAGAGTCCTACGACGAAAAATCGGATATTATTTCTGAAGAATCAAAAGAAGGTTCCTTGTTGTTTCTTCCTGTCGAAAATACAGCTGCATTGCTTATTCCTTCCTTGAAAGAAAGTACCATTTTCCTCAAGAATGCGTTAAAGGATAAAGAACTGTTGGATCGCCTTACAAAGAAAAACGATGAATAGAGTCCTCATAATGTGTTTGCTTTTGTTTCCCGCTTTGAGCTTTGCTCAGAAAAAGGAGACAATTTTCGGTAAAAAGAAAAAACCATTGGTGGAAATCTCTGTTAAGAAATCGGGACCTTATTTGGGGATTCAGCGCGGAAAATATACCGTTCCTGAAATCGGAGTTGAACGTCAGTGGAAGCAAGTTCGCCTGAAAAATCCGCATACCCATGCCGCGCATTTGGGATTCAACTACAATATTAAGTACAACATTTTGGGCTACGACATGGGGTATTGGTTCAAAACAAATCGCCTTGGTTTAACGTATGGAGGAAATCTATTTTTCCGAACGAACTTCGATGAAAGCCGGGTGGGAATCGCACCAGTAGTTGGCTACAAGATTTGGCTTTTGCACTTTCAGACGGGGTATCACTTTATGCCTCGTTTACCAAAAGAAAATTTCGAAACCAATCGATTTTTTGTCTCTCTTAGAATCGGAATTATCAACGAACGCGATGTCGATTTTGAATGGCGTAAACGCAAAAAGAAGTGAGGAATGAGGAGAGAATCATCCTTGTTAAGAGTTTGATTATCAGTTTTGAACCTCTTTTTCCTGTCTAGTTCTGATAGAAATTAAGCAGATCGTAGGATTTCACAACATGATTGCCTTCTACTTGAAGGAAATTACGTAACTTTGCGCCCTCAATTGAGATTATGTCAGCAGGAGTTAAAATTTTCGCAGGAAGAGCATCACAAGATTTAGCCCAAAGAATTGTACAATCATACGGTACAAGCCTTGGGAATGTGAAAGTTACGGATTTTAGCGATGGGGAGTTTCAACCTTCCTTCGAAGAAACCGTTCGTGGTCAGGATGTATTCCTGGTTCAATCTACAATGCCTCCTACGGAAAACCTTTTCGAACTTTTATTGATGGTTGACGCAGCAAAACGTGCCTCGGCACGAAAAATCATTGTTGTGATACCTTATTTCGGGTTCGCTCGTCAAGATCGTAAAGACAAACCACGTGTTGCAATTGGTGCACGTTTGGTAGCCAATATGTTGATGGCAGCAGGAATCGATCGTATCATGACGATGGACTTGCATGCAGATCAAATCCAAGGATTTTTTGAAGTACCTGTTGATCACCTTTATGGTTCAACGATATTCTTCAAAGAAATTGACAAGTTCAACAATGGAAACTTGATTATGGCAGCGCCAGATGCAGGAGGAGCAAAACGTGCAAACTCGTATGCAAAGAAACTGGATATCGGTTTGGCAATCTGTCACAAGCAACGTCGTAAAGCGAATGAAGTAGCGGAAATGACGGTAATTGGAGACGTTACAGGAAAAGATGTAATCCTAATTGACGACATGGTTGATACAGCGGGAACATTAACGAAAGCAGCAGACTTGTTTATGGACAAGGGAGCGAAAAGCGTTCGTGCTTTCTGTACGCATGCGGTACTTTCGGGACCAGCATACGAGCGATTGACGAATTCGAAAATCACGGAATTAATTGTTACAGACACGATTCCATTGAAAGAGAAGCACGATAAAATTCGCGTGTTGTCGGTTGCAGATTTGTTCGCTGACGTTATTCGACGAATGATTAACAATCAATCAATTAGTTCACACTTTGTGATCTCATAACAAATAGACAAAAGAAAATGAGTCAAAAGACTCAGGTATAACACATAAATAAAACAAAATGAAAAAAGCGCAATTGAGCGGTTCGTTGAGAGCGAACGTAGGGAAAAAGGACGCGAAGGCAGTTAGAAATGCTGGAAATGTTCCTTGTGTGCTTTACGGAGGGGGTGAGCAAGTTCACTTTTCTGTAAGGTCAGTAGATTTGGAGAAAGTTATTTTCTCTCCAGATGTTTACCAAATCGAAATTGATATCGATGGTAACAAAAAAATGGCGATCATTCAGGAAAAGCAAATGCACCCTGTAACTGACAAGCCTCGCCACGTTGATTTCTTGGAGTTGGCAGATGACAGACCAGTGAAGGTAAAACTTCCAGTAAGAACAACTGGAGCTTCTATCGGTGTAATGAACGGAGGTAAACTTCGTATTCCAAACCGTATGCTTCGTGTATTGGGTCTTCCAGCTGATCTTCCAGAGTCTATTACTGTGGATATCTCTAAACTTCGTATCGGGCAATCTGTTCGTATCAAAGGTCTTGAAGTACCAAACGTTACTTTCATGGAGCCAGCAGACGCTGTAGTTGTAGGTGTTAAAATGGCACGTGGAGCTGCAAACGTTGATGATAGCGAAGAGGAAGAAGGAGCAGAAGGTGAAGGAGAAGCTGCTTCATCTGAAGAATAAGAAAACAATCTTCAACCAAATTGAAATCCCGTCATTCGAAAGAATGGCGGGATTTTTTGTTCACATGGATAATCCATCTCTTGTTCACAATAGAAAAGCCGGCTATGCAGCTGAGTCTGTCGAAATCATTATTCCTCCCATGTACGAATCGGCTTTTCCCTTCGAAAGTGGACGTGCACTCGTTTCGTTTCATGCTGACATTGAAACGGACAGAGAATATTCATGGTGAGTCAACACCGATGGATGCTACATTGACAAGAAAGGAAACAGAATAGTAGTGCCGATTATTTCAACACTAACTTCTTCACAGTAAATACAGGTCCAACCTTAATCATCAATTGATAATTTCCGCGTGCGAAAGGAGAAACGTCAACCGTTGAGTTTTCAGCTACCATTTGAACAATCGCTCCCTTTCCATCAATCAAATACAATTGACTTTCTACCGGCAAACCTTCAATGTTTACGAAATCACTTGTTGGATTCGGATACACCAAAATGGCATCGAATAAGTCTTCTAATTCGTCGATTCCAACGTTGTTTACATATCGTTGACCATCAGAGCTAAATTCTGAGGTCCACCCAGCATTGTTTTCTGCTTGAATAGAAATATAGTACAACTGATTTTGAACGGGTGAGTTCAGTACTTCGCTAATGGAGGTTGCAGTGTTATTGCCCGTCCAAGAAGTGACATCTGTTGTGCCTGGTGCTGTCCCAATCGAATAGGTGAAGGCGGAAATATCAGAATGAATATCAAAGATGTCCCAATTCGCTTCCAACGTCGCTGTTGTAAACGTATCGATATCGCTCGCTGCTCCATCATTCACATAACTCATTTCTGGCGCAGAGAAATCCAATAAATACGTTTCGCTTGCAATACTCGACCAGTTATCGGCCATATCGACGGCAATGCTCTTTACTAATCCCGTTTCGATGGCATTTTCACTTTCAATCGACATCAACTCACCAAATCCAGCAGTAATATCTATTTGATTCCCGCGCGAGCGATATACATGAACATCATCGAAGGAAGCGGAACATCCTCCCGTTCGAATCGAGATTGAGTTTCCTGAAGTCAATGGCTGTGGATCGGTCCATTCGGCAACAAGTGCATCATCAACATATACTTTGATGAGCCCAGACGTAGGATCATAGCTCACTTTGCAATTGTAGGCAATGTTTGGGTCCACCGTAATCGAAACCTCTTCTTCCACGGAGAATACATCGTTCGTTACGCGGTAAACTTGCAGCTTGTCCGTTGCTTCACGCAAGTACACGAAATAGGAGTTCCCACGATTTGGCAAGGTCGGTGCATCACAGAAAAAGTGCATTCCCGCACGTTGATTTGTTCCTGTAGAAGTAATCGTTTGTGTCCATTCGAAGAGAAATTTCGTGGAAGCGTCCTGCACGACTGATGCATAGGCGTTCGAGTTTTGCTCGTTCACGTCGGAGTAGATGAACTCACCATTTGCTACCGTATGCAACCCAACTTGATTCGTCCAAATCGTGTTGGCATCTTCAAAGTCTTCATGAACAAATCCGTAGGTCCCTTTTGATTTCCATCCGTTGTCTGTAATGTTTCGTTCTCCCACCAAATAGTAACCTTGCTCAATTCCGCTTTCGGCATCTGTATCGGTAATCATTACGGAGAAATCATCTGTTTGCCAAAGTGGCCCTGTTGCAATGCTCGTTGTAGGAGGATTGAAGTCTCCCTGAACGGACGAATAACTGACTTGCCAACCTGGAGAGGTCGTTCCGCAATCACTTCTAAACTCAACCACCAAAGAGCCACCACTCGATGTTACCGTCCCGGGTGAATTGGTTCCAGTATATTTTCCAATTAAAGGAGCATTAACATCGGCACCGTCGTAAATGAATAGAAAGTCATAATCTATTTCTAAATCGAATGCGTTAAAATTCAAGGTAACGCTTTGTGCTGCGGCAGGCTGAAACAACCATAATTCGCGCTCATCATCTGTATAGTTACCTGTTGGACCTCCTGTATCGTAGAAATTTCCCGATCCTGCTGTGATCGATGTATATGTTGGAGTGTTGTTGATCAATTTGTAATAGCGTTCCCAATCCCAGTTTACGCCTGGATCGGTATGCGATTGGTTGGGGTAGTGTTGGTGACCTTTAATCTTCGTACAGCCGCCCAAGGTGTTCGTTCCAACTGTAGCGTCACCGTAGAAGGTCCGAAGAGGAGGAATGCCATATCCACTGTTGACAATATCTCGGCTCAAATCAGCACTCGAATTATACATTGCAGTGGTGTACCAAGCGGGATCGTTCACATATCCCTCGTGCTCGTAGCCAATCGTATAGTTGTTTTCGGAACCAACGTGCCATGCTTTGTCTGCTTCCAATACCATTTGTGTGACTTGTCCGTCGGAAGATTTAATCACGTAGTGATAAGAGACATTGGAATTACAGTTTTGTGCCCATGAGATGGCTCCATCGTATGATCCTTGAATCGTGTGAATGGTGATAGCAGAAATAGAGGTGTTTCGTGTGCTGAAGTTACACGATGGAGCAGGTGTCCAAGTTGCGGGGCCATACTCCAAGGATTTCATCATTGTTGAGGCGCTAACTGGTGAATAGCTCACACCACTTTCCGATTGTATTCCTGATTCAGTAAATTGAATTTTGGGTGAAGAAAGAACGGCATAATTGGCTGCTCCAAATACCGTTTCCAGCGAGATGTTGTAATCTGTAAACTCAAAATGAGTAGATCGCTGATCATCATTCAAAAACCGCAACACTTCATACACATGAATGTCTCGCGCTAACATGTTTACAAGACCAGAATCGGGAATTTCGCTCAACTGCCAAAGTACATTTCGAATGCTTTTTCCGTCAAACTTATTGCCGCCATTGGCAATTTCTTGTGACATTAAATGATCGTACGCATGTCCGTAGGCTTCAATAGCATTAGCCGCAGAGGCTTTTTGATCCGCTACCGATATTCCAGACAGCTTTGCTATGAGTTTTCCATTTTCGATGAAATAGTTTTTTCCATCATCGTGCACTCCCATGATGCCGTACGGCGTGGGGATTCCGGAACATGAAGGCATTACGTTCTCGAGATGTTTCATGCGGGTTTTTGTCCACGAGACAGCTTCGAGTACACCTGGTGTAATGTTTGAGTATTTCCAATACGTTGGTTGAAATTTGGCAGATGCATGACTTTGTGCCGTTGCAGATAATGCGACCCATATCGCAGCAAAGGATAGTAGAAAACGTTTCATAAGAGTTGATTAGTATGCTAAAAATACGAAATTGTTAGGTGAATGCAAGACGAAAGTCATTGGAGATACCCCTAAAACAATACTAATCAGATAACGATTCCCGATCATTTATCATGATCAACTATTTCCGCTTCTTCCGAGACCGATCCTTTTTTCGTCGTTCTTCCAGCCATTTTGGTGTGGGTTTCGAAGTGGATTGAGATCCTTTTTCTGGCTGGTTTCCAATCAATTTTTCGATTAAATCATCTCGCTTTGCCTTTTTCAAGGTACGGCGAATATGACCATGGTTTTCTCGCTTATACCAGAAGAAGAAACGTCGCTGGTTGAGTTTTTGCTCCTTATTTTTGACTGTGTCGTACGGTTTAAGCGTGTACGGATGAACACCGCTGTAGTAAATTACGGTGGCTACTGTCATCGGTGTAGGCGTAAAATCCTGCACTTGTTCCAACTTGAATCCCATGTCTTTTGTCTCCACAGCCAAATTCGCCATGTCTTCATCGGCGCAGCCAGGGTGAGATGAAATAAAATAAGGAATCAAAGGTTGATTGAGGTTGTGCTTCGCTGAAATCGCTTCGTATTTTTCCTTGAACTTGTGGAAGTACTTAAACGACGGTTTCCGCATCACGCGTAGCGTGGCATCAGACGTATGTTCAGGAGCAACTTTCAATCGACCACTGATGTGTCGCGTAACTACTTGTTCAATGTACTCATCGTGATTTCCGTCTTCGTTGTTTTTGTTGAAGTCATCCACCAACAGGTCGTAGCGAATTCCAGAACCGATAAATGCCTTTTTTACATTCGGATGAGCATCTACTTTTTTATAGAGCTCCGTCATGGATTTGTGCGAGGTATCAAGATTCGAGCAGATCACGGGGTGAATACAGCTTGGACTTGAACAACGAGCGCAAATTTCTTCCACTTTCCCCTTCATCTTGTACATGTTGGCGGATGGTCCACCAATGTCTGAAATGTACCCTTTGAATTCTGGGTGTTCTGTTACTTCATCCAACTCTTTCATGATGGATTTCTCGCTTCTCGAAGCAATAAACTTCCCTTGATGCGCTGAAATCGTACAAAAACTACATCCTCCAAAACAACCTCGATGCATATTGATCGAAAATTTGATCATGTCGTAGGCGGGAATAGCGCCACGCTTTTTATACTTCGGATGAGGTAATCGTGTATACGGAAGGTCAAAAGATTGGTCGATCTCTTTCTCTTCCATCGTTTTGTAGGGAGGATTAATGACCAACACCTGATCGCCCACATCTTGTGTGATACGATTAGCGGCCCATTTATTCGACTCCACTTCAACGGTTTTGAAGTTAGCTGCGTATTTGATTTTATCCTCTAAACAATCCTCATGACTGGATAAGGAAACGGTTTCCCATTGTTTGTTTTTTGGAAGCGGTTCCGATTTTGGTTGCAAAAAGGCAATCTGTTTCAGCGTGCGCAGATTGTCGAATGAAACACCTTTTTTGAGAAGTCGGAGCATTTCACGTAAAGGTTGATCACCCATTCCGTACACCAATAAATCAGCTTGTGAGTCTACGAGAATCGATGGCATCAACTTGTTCGACCAATAGTCGTAATGCGTTACTCTTCGAAGCGAAGCTTCAATTCCTCCAATCATGACAGGAACGTCTGGATAGAGCTTTTTTAAGATTTTCGAATACGTTGTTGTTGCATAATCGGGACGAAATCCTGCCTCACCACCAGGTGTATATGCATCTGTTGAACGCAAGCGTAAATTTGCCGTGTAGTGATTCACCATAGAATCCATACAGCCTGCTGTTACACCGAAGAAATAACGAGGTTTTCCGAATTTTTTGAAATCACGGAGATCATCTTTCCAGTTGGGTTGAGGTATAATAGCAATGGTAAACCCTTCGTCTTCGATAATTCGTCCAATAACTGCTGTTCCAAACGCAGGATGATCCACGTACGCATCCCCTGAAATGAGAATGACATCCACTTCGTCGATCCCTCGTTTTTTGAGTTCGTCTTTTGTAATCGGTAACCAGTCAGTTATTGGGCGCATATCTTATAATTAAGGCAAAATTAAGGTAAAAACCTCGGTTTACAGCCGAATTCCGTGGGTTTCGGAACAAAAATGAGGAATGCAAGGACAGACAGTGAGAATCTTACTATCTTAGAGTCCCTATGTTGCGTCGTCTCTCAATATTGATTTTAATTGCTTCTTTTCTGCTTGCATGTTCGGAGGAGAAACGACGTTTTTTACGTCCCGGTAAGACCTATACGAAAGATTTTGTACTGGAAATGCAGCATTTCTTTTCAGATTCGGAAGACAATGTTTCGTTTCCCGTTTGGTTCAATGATAGCCTGATCCGAGAGAATAACGTGAAATCCATTCATCGGAAGATGTACAATTTGAATGGAGATCCTGATGATTTCGCATCGATTAAAACTGAGAAGCATTACGAATTTGACAAAAACGGAGCTATTTCGAAGCTTCAGATTGATGAATATTACGAGGGGCAAAAGGTGAGTGATGTTACTTTTTCCTATCTAAACGTTAAAGATGTTCACGGGTTCCATCGAGTGAAAATGACAAAAGTGAACGAATTTAATGATGATCTAACGGCCTATCAAATGTATGATGTGGAGCAAACAGCGAGCAGTTTCCTAGCCTATGAGCACAGAGATAATGGAAATTACTTGTTCTTTCTTCCACACGAAAAATATTGGGGTACATTGTCGGTAGATTCCATTCTCAGCCCAACTACAGAGGATATCATCGTTTTTGGAACACCTAAAAAACCCGTAAAGCGTTATCGAGTGGTGAACCGCGTGAAAGAATTCGATGTGAAAACAATTGAATATTCCCTCAAGGGAAACCATCCGCTGGAAATTAAGTACGAGCAGGAACCATTCAATTACAAGCGCAACATTCAATACGATAAATCAGGACTTTGTACAGGATTTATTGATTCAACGTTTAGTTTGGATCGATTTATTAACCGACGAAATTCTACTTTTTCATTCAACGAAAACAATCAACTTCCCGAACGCATTACGCACACCAATGAGCAGCGTTCAAACAACGACCCAAACATTCAAATCGAAACTTTTGAATACACCTATTATGAGTAAAACCTATCTTTTTTTCCTACTACTAACTTTATTATTTACCTGTTTGTTTTCTCCTAGTTACGCCCAAGAGGTGGATACTGTAGAAATCAATGGAGAATCCTTTTTTGTGTACCCGTTTAAAGTGAAAGCAAGATCGCACGGGCTTATGCGAATTGGAGGAAAGAACAGCTTAAACAGCATCACCTACGAAATTTATCAAGAATTGGTTGCGGAGCGAAACGAAGAAGTCGCCTCGAAAAAGGAGTTCAAAGAGATGAAGCGCCAAATGAAAAAGTTCGAAAGGAAAATGGGCAAAGAATTTTCGAACGAAGAGGAGTTTAAGTATCTCAATTCAAACAAGCTGAAAAAAGCCATTCGAAATAACCCGTATCCTTTGATGCAACAGCGCTTTTCTGCAGATAATGACCTTACACCAATGCTCGATCCTATTCCAGATGGGAAGTACATTCAGTATTACATGCCATTCTGCATGATGAACAAAAAGGGAGAATGTGAATTGGTGTCGGATCAAATTGCGGGATATTTCACCATCAAAAATAATTTGCTTGAAGGCGAAGCTTGCTGGATCGATTTACAAGGAGATACATTGAAACATGGTCTTTTTGTAAACGGAATTAAAGAAGGTGAATGGAAGTTCGAGCGTCGTAAGTTGGATTATGATTTATCGAAGGAGGAAGTAAACAATTACATTGAGAGAGGATACCCAACCTTGGATACGCTTATTGAATATGTGAGCTACAAGAATGGAGTGCAGCACGGACCGTATCGGAAGTTTCTGAATTCGGAATACCCAATTGATGAAGGTTATTTTGAGGATGGTGTTCCTAGTGGAACGTGGATCGAACGAAAGATTGTGTTTACAGGATTTGGAGATCGAAGAAAGCGAAATCGGAACAATGAACTAATCACTTTGAAGAAAACCTATGAACAAAACGATTCTTTAGTAGTAAACACACGTTGGATTCGGAAAGGGTTGGCGAATACCTACAGAGCCGACAATGATCAATTTGATTTTTATCCCAAGTATGATTTACCAAATCCGCCAAGAGCTTTGTACGAAATTGCTTTCGAAAAGGAAGAAGAAAACCTCGAGCTAGAAGAGGAATTACAGGGGGCTCAATACGATATGGATTACTACGAAGAGGACTACTTCGATGAAATGGAATTTGAAGAGTTGATGAATGGAGGAGAGTTC
Organism: Flavobacteriales bacterium; assembly: GCA_013373595.1. Taxonomy (GTDB): domain Bacteria; phylum Bacteroidota; class Bacteroidia; order Flavobacteriales_D; family Crocinitomicaceae; genus UBA4466. The sequence goes on from JABXHO010000077.1 coordinate 27,444, forward strand.
GGGTATGATGATTATTACGCTCGTGCCTACGATAAAAATGAAGAAAAACTCAAAGGACGTGGTGTTTTGTTGGATAGCATCGGAGGTAGACCAAAATACGCGAATATGTACGAAGTTCGCTATGATAATGGTCAGTTGGCATACCGATATAGCTTTGAAAACGGTCAATTGATAGATGAGGACACGATATTTTGGGACAATGGAATTGCGCACGATGTGATTACCGAAGTGCCCGATTCCAATCAATACCTTCGATCGATCTATGATTACACCGGAAAGTTGTATCTCCAACTAGCCTACGATTCCTTGGGAGATTTTATCCGAATTCAAGAAGAGTTCCAGGAGGAAGAAAAGTTTGTGATAGAGGGTTACGAAGTGACAGGAGGACAATCTGGAAATTTCTACTTCTACGATAAATACGACACGCTCGGGAAAGATGGGATGGTAGATTCAACCTTATTGTTTCAGTCGTGGTTCGTAGACGATTCAACAAAGATGTACTCGGCGATGTACTATCCAAGTGAAAAACGATTTTCTTCGAAAGGGTACAGCTCTTTAGGAAACATGATGATGAAAGAAGATAAATCGTATGCAGACAACTTTGAAAGCTGGACGGGTAAGCGTTATACCTATTTGGGAGATCTTGAATTAGAAAAGACAAGCTCTGCTTCATTTTTGGAATACTACGAGCCAGATTCTATTCCGATTCAACATGTTCGATCTGATCAAACATTTAATGTGGCGAGCGAATACAAACTGATAAAAGCAGGAAAGCCGTATACAGGACCTGTCAACTTGAAGTTTGGAGAAAAGAAATTCAAAATGGGGAAGGAGGAGCTTAATATGTCGCTTCCAGTAGCGAATGATATCTCTGAAAAACTCAGAAAAGATTTAGATCAATTTCGTGAAACAGGAAAAACAAAATACCCTATCATGCTCGGGTTCCTCGATCCAACAGAGCTTGATCAAGATTTTTCAACCTACATCTTTTACAGCTTTTTTGCAGGTCCACTAGATGGAATTTTTGAAATGAACAGCTACGGCGAATATTCGTATTCTGACTATAGTGAAGTGAAAAAAGGGAAGGATGCACCTGCAAGATTGAGTCGCCTTGAGGGATATATGATCGACGGTAAACCAAACGGAACATGGGTAAGCTACGACCAGTTTGGAAAGAAAATGACGGAGGCAAACTTCTTGAAAGGTGAGCTAAACGGTGAAGCAAAATGGTACAAGTATGCAAAGCCAATGGAGGACGATGGCTACAGCTATGCGCAGTACGATTATGAGAATCCTCTTCGTGATTCGTTCCCGAAAAAAAAGGTGCATTACCTAGTGGATGTTACCAACTATGAAAACGGGAAGATACATGGTAAACAAACAACTTACTCTTGGTATGGTGAGATGACATCTGAATCGTATTACGAAGACGGAATGTTGCACGGAAAGAGCATCGAGCGAAATAAAATTGCAACAACAGAGGCTTCGTACAAATATGGTGATCCAGATGGATACATCAGAACGTATCTCACGCTAACTCCAGGCGATTCAATCTTGTTGTACAACTTGAATTTTCAGGATGGATTGCTTCAGGGAGAATCAAAGTCGTTCCATACGAATGGTAAATTGGCCAAACGCGGTTTCTTCCTCGATGGCATGCCGATTGAAGATTACGAAGCATACGACTCACTCGGAGTGAAATACCATTATGTGAAATTCAAATATTCGTACCCAATTGAAGAAAAGATTTGGGAAGAAAATGAGTTGAGTGTACGTTATTTGTTCAATTGGGAAGATTCGATTTACTTTGAGCCACGCGATATTACAACCAGTCAGTCGTTGGAATCCATTATTTCGAAACTAGGTCTCGGAGGAGATTACTTCGAACGTCCGTATTATGGTCGCCCAAGCTTGGTGAACAAGAATGGCATCAACTACCACATGACTAAATACTATCCCAACGATACCATTTCACGAGATGGTGATTTGAGTAATGGTCGAAAAGTTGGCTGCTGGAAATACTATAGCTACAACGGAGAATTGCTCTACGAAGTAGATTATCAGGATTCGATTATCGCCATCAATGATTCGGTGCGCTTCAAGTCCAAGGGAGTGTTGACCGATTTTGATCGTGAAGGGAACCTGCTCTATCAAAGTTATGTTATCGAGATGTCGTCAAAATACGATTGTTCTCACTCCGACCACTACGAAATCCGACAGCTCTACACGAAGTGGGAAGCAGATGATTCGCTCGGACGTATGAATGGATATGTGCAGAATTTCTACGATAATGGAACCTTGCAAAGCGAAGGAAACATGAAGAATGGTTTACCTGATGGTGTATGGAAATACTACGATCCTTTCGGGAAGTTGAATCAATACGGCGTGTATGTTCTTGGAAAACGAAACGCTCGTTGGTTGTCAGGAGATCTTTCAAAAACAAAATACTTGGGAGATATCTGTCTCAATCCGAATTTACCTGATTTGGAAGAGGAGATGAAGTACCGCGAAAATCTATTGGACATCAAAATTACCAATTATAAGATGGGGAAAGCGCTCAATTCGCAGTACTACGATATCAACATGAATCGTTTTATAGATGATGAGGAAGAGAGCGTAGATGAAATGGAAGAAGAATAGTTTAACGTCTTTTTCGAGGCCGCTTTCCGTCGCGTATGTGCATGGTGGTGAATTGTGCTTTTGCTTGCTTCGTATTCCCCGAAACGGCGGTGTAATAAAGTGTCGGTAAACAAATGATGTTCGCTGCGATCCACAAAGGATTTTGACGAATGTTCATTGTGTAAAACAAAACTTGCCCATCTACGATGGTTGCCGAATTCGGATCAAGGTATTGCTTATCCTTTGGATCAGTCTTGGGTTCGTTTACTTCTGTTGTATACACTTTTCCTCGCCCTGAACTGGGATTGAAGATGGCATATTCCAATTCTTCGGTTAAATGTCGGTGCTTCTTTCGGTTGCTCGGTGGTTTCAGTTCGGCATCTTCGTTTCCGTACAACACGAAGAATTCATCGTACTTGTAAACTACGCGTAAGTCTGAAACGTCTTCTCCTTGATAGGTAATCATACGCTCTAAACTGCGCGACCACATGATTTCTCCTGCTTCGCTCAGGCGCATAGCGAAGATGTCCTTTTTCTTGTAGAAATGATCAAACTGGTAAACATTTTCACCGCTCAAATTGCTGCGCGTGTCACTCTCCGTATGATTGTACTCGCGCGTAAAGAAAAGCACCAGACTGTTGTCCGACATCGCCTCAATATGTTCAATGTCGAAGCGAGAGGCCAGTAGCTCGTCTTCATCAATTCCCTCCTTTTCACGCTTGCGCATTCGCTTTTTAGGAAACAATCGGTTGAGTGTAGAACGATCAAAACTGATGTACTTTACTTCTGACGCCTCAAACGATTCATGGTCGATGTCGGCATAAAACAAACCGTGTTTATCTGTGCCTGTCGTGTCTTCACTAAAATCTCCAAAGAAACCGATCACACGCGTGCTGTTTCCAAATGTTTGATAGCTGAAATCAGTAATCGATAGCTCCGCTCCTCGAAGCTCAATGGATGTGGATCGTTGGGTAGCTAAATCAGCGAGTGTGAACGCGGGAAAATGATCAACGCGGCGTGGCAACAATTCAATTTTTTCTTCTTTGGTGTAATCGACAGTTGATCGAATGAAGAGCTTATTCTCTTTGAGTTCGTAGTCCGATGTGAGTTGGCCTGGATAGCTATCGGCTTTCTGAGGAAGGGGAACAACACCTGTTTTGTTTGTCGCAAGCCCAGAGCTAAAGGTGGCGTAGTAAAATTCCAAATTGCCCTCGTTGAAACGCTCTGTTCCCAACACAAGATGATCAGAATTCTCGTCCGTTAAAACGACACACATGGTTGGATCATATACAGACGGATGATCTTTTACATCTTGTTTGTAGGCGAATACTTTCAAAATCTTCGTTGCAGGCTGTAAGTCGGCTTTGAACACTTGTCCATAGATTTCCTCTGTTCGTGTGGTGTTTGTATTGATCAGTTTTCTCCAGAATACAAGAACACGACCATCGGCAACAACGGAAGTGACGAAATCCAACTCATCGAGCGTGCTCGCCATCGATTCGTTTTCGGGATAACCTTTTATTGACACCATAGTGTCTTGCGCCATCGAGTTTCGGTTCAAGGCGATAATCTTTACCTTCGAATTGTCGTAAGGTTTCGATTTTGAAATGTTACGTTGAAGCAAATACACAGAGGTTTGATTCGCCCCGATAAACTCAGTGAAAAAACCCGTCTTCCGATTCGAAAAACGGTATTCATCCGACCATTCGAATTCCATGTATTGGGCGTGAGAAAAATAACCCAAGCTCAGGAATGCAAGCAGAACAACGAACCCTTTCTTCGTGAGGTATGTTTTCAGATCAATCATCCTTCTATCTCTTATCAGTTCGAGGCAACTTGATCAACTTCACATCAACTCTTCGGTCGGCTTGTTTCAACTCTTCGGTGTAATCGCCACTATGAATGGATTTTTCTTCTCCGTAATAGTAAACAGTAATCTTCTCCTTGAATTTGTAGTAATCGATCAACTTGCGTTTAACGGTTTCTGCACGACGTTTGGATAATAACAAGTTGTAGTCGAGAGATCCATCACGATCCGTATTCCCGACCAAGACAACTTCGTAGCGCTCATTTTTCGGTAAGATTTTGAACGCTCTATCCAATTTTTCACGCTCCTCATCGCGAAGTGTAGCCTCATCTACATCGAAGTAGATAGCCAAATCCGTGATAATATTCTTTCCAGCCAATACTGAATCTAATTCATTTTTAGAGGTGATCAATTGATCGCGTGGATCAACTTCAGGGTCATCTTTTACTTGCTGTCCAGTGTTGTTGGCATCCACTTTTTCTTTCTCTTCCTGAAGGTTAATGTTATTGATGTTGCTCGAATCAATTGGACATCCTGAGTTGTAAACAGATCCGGGTACGCCTGGACACTTGTCGAAATCGTTCAAAACACCGTCGCCGTCTTCATCTGTACAACAACGTTGATCATCCAATGGACAACCGTTATTTAATTCGATTCCTGGAACGTCTGGGCATCGGTCGGTCGCATCAATCACACCGTCACGATCGCGGTCTGGACATCCGTAGTGAATTCCCAATCCTTTTTCGTTTGGACACATGTCATTCATGTCAATAACGCCATCACCATCCGTGTCTGGACATCCGCGAGTACTGCGTGGACCTTTATCGTAAATACACAAATCTTCTTTGTCAATGATTCCGTCTCCATCTGTATCGGGACACCCGTTATTCTCTGGCAGCCCTGGATCGTATGGACAATGATCGTATGGATCGGAAATTTGATCTCCATCCGAATCGACAGGAACTTTGTACGGCACGCTATATGAAACGCCTGCAAACAAGTTTCGAGCACGAGATGCTTTTTGTCCGTAGAAGAATGCTGCGTTGTTGGAGCCTGCGAAAACAATAAATCCTTCGTATTGGAAACGCCCTGCTACGCCAAGACTAACCGTTCCGTTCCCTTGGTGGGAAATGGGAAGCATAAGCGACCAGTTGTTTTTCTCAATTCGAGGTGTCGCTGTTTGAATAAAGAAACCTCTCAGCTGTGTAATATCGTTTTTGAAGTGGAGTGGGATCGACATGTTATAGCTCACATAAAACCAAGGTCGAAGCAAGTTTAAGTCGAAGTTGGCATGGAAAGCGGCAGGCAAACTCATTCGTATTTTCGTTGGCTCTTCTGCAGGAACTTTAACTCCGTTCGGAGCGATGCTGTCATTTACATAGTCAAATGGTGAGTTGATAAAGGACAACACATTGAGTGATGATAAGTTGACCAGTTTGTCTGCGCTTGCAGTAATCGCTGAGTTCGTAAAGTTATAGGATGAGGTTGAATCACTCAAAAAGCGCAAGAAACCTATGTCGGTAAGAGAAGCGGACGCTTTCCATTTGTACTTATTGATGTCGTAGCGAGTAATTCGCTTTACACCATCCATGTCATAATATTGTTTCTCGAAGTCGGGGCGGTATTCGTAGGTGATACCAAGATCGAAAGCCAATCCTCGGTGATCATAAAACAACTGATTGTTATTTTCACTTGTTCCAAAATCAGCGTTAACGTTCGAAAAATCAACTTGGGTAGAATTGGTGTCAACGAAATCGTATTGCCCATTGTTTACGCGAAGATACGAGGCATCCAATCCATTCAGGATTTTCATAGAGATTCCTGCTTTCAGGAAGGTAGTTTTTCGATCAAAGATAGTGCGCGCATAAGTGAATTTATGTTCAGTGAAATCAACAGAGTTTAAACCGAATCCAGTCATGTCTTCGTTAGCACCAAAAACATTTTCGTTGTAATCCAATGCTGCATTTTGTGCCCAACGAATCGGAAGTCCCTCCATGTTTTTTATTGTGCGAATTCGAAACGAATAAGCTCCAGCATTTTTATGATCGAACTCGTACTTAAGATTCAATATGTCGACGTTCAGGTGATTGCGCACGTAACCCGGTTTTCTCGGCTCGATGTATTTTACGCCACCTCCATAAACAACATAGCGTTTCGCACTGAAGTTGCTGACATTTGAACGGTTGAAATGGAAGCTTACCGAGAATTTGCTTTTTGAATCAACAATCGTTGATGGATTATAGGAATCTAGAAATGAACTGACCGTGTTGTCATTTACGATGCCCGTATATTGGTTTTGCGCATAAACACCAGAAACAGCCATGGTGATTAGGCATAAGCTGCTCGTGATGATTCGCGCCCTGCGCAATGTGTTTAGCTTGCTATCTATCATAATCGTTTTGATTCGGTAATACCCTCCTTCATTGCTACGGTATTTCAACACCTTTATTCCAAACATAAAGAAAACTGACGCAACAACGCTTATTAAGTATACTCAAAATTATCTATCCGTTACAGCGATATGTGTGATTTTGTAAAAAGTAAACAAGGACTTTCATCAATTGGTAGAATAGATGCCAAGTCCGTTTGTATGATTACTTTTGTAATTCAAAACTGAAAACGATGCAGGTAGAAAAAAGCGAAGACCAATCAATGTGCAATCACCGAGTGTACATTACAGATGGTGAATCCGATATCCATGGAATTTCAAGTGAAAGCGCAGAAGCCGTTTTTAATTTTCTTGAACTCGATAAAGACGTACAATTCGTGGAGGGAATGGATTCCCTTGAAATGTTTGTGAAGGCTTCCGATGATGCCGAAAAAATGCGCAAGCATGGAGCGGCATTTCGCGATCGACTGGATCGAAAAGTAATGGAGATTTCCGTAGCTGGAGAGCCTGAAACGGTGTATGCCTTTTTAGAAGGATTTCTCTTGGCGAGTTATCAATTCCTCGATTACCTCAAAGATGCAGAAGAGAAGGTGTATCAATTAGAGAATATCATCGTTGATGAGCGTTTTGGCGATGATAAATTGATGGAGCTGATCAACATGACGGCTGCGGTGTATTGGGCGAGAGACATGGTGAATGAACCTGTTTCTTTTTTGAATGCGGAGCAGTTGGCAGCGGAAATCGCGGAACTAGCAGTTGACACGGATTTAAACGTGAATGTGTTGGAGCAAACACAAATAGAATCCCTCAAAATGGGAGGATTACTTGCTGTGAATCAAGGTTCAATTGACCCAGCCACATTTACAATTGTAGAATACAAAGGAAAGAATCATACGAATAAGAAGCCGATTGTACTGGTTGGGAAAGGTGTCGTTTACGATACGGGAGGTTTGAGTATCAAGCCAACAGCGAACTCAATGGACATGATGAAAAGCGATATGGGTGGAGCAGCGTGTATGGCAGGAGCTATTTACTTTGCTGCACTGCAACAGTTACCGCTTCACATTATTGCACTAATTCCAGCAACAGATAACCGTCCAGGTTTAAATGCATATGCACCGGGAGATATCATCACCATGTATGATGGAACAACGGTTGAAGTATTGAATACCGACGCAGAAGGACGAATGATTCTGGCGGATGCACTTGCTTATTCGAAAAAATACGATCCTGAATTGGTGATTGATGCAGCAACTTTAACGGGGTCTGCAGCGCGCGCTTTGGGTGTTCAGGCCAGCGCGATAATGGGGAATGCAGATGACAAGTATTTTGAACAACTTCAGAAAGCAGGAGAAGCAACATACGAGCGCACTGTTCGTTTCCCTTTCTGGGAAGAATATTTGGAAGAAATGAAATCATCTATTGCTGATTTGAATAACCTTGGAGGACCAACAGCAGGATTGATTACAGCCGGGAAATTCTTGGAACATTTCGTAGAAGCTCCTTATATTCATATGGATATCGCGGGGCCTGCGTTCTTAAGCAAAAAAGATGCATACCGCACCAAAGGTGGATCAGGAGTGGGAGTACGTTTACTCTACAACTTCTTTAAAAACTATCAGTCTTAATGGAGAAAAAAGAGCATAAAAAGGAACGATCATCCAAAAGTGATGTTCGCGTCGGCATTTCAATTGGTGACGTGAACGGAATCGGCATGGAGGTAACCATGAAAGCATTGGAAGATGCGCGCATTTTGCAAGATTGCACACCTATAATCTATGGCTCGCAGAAGTTGTTTGCAGCTAGCAAGAGGCAGTTTCGAATGAATAACTTCAATTTCAACGGAATTACATCTGCTGCAGATGCACGACGTAAGAAAATCAACATATTGGATGTCTGGGAAGATGAGGTTGAAGTAAAATACGGTGAAACGAATGAGACGGGCGGAAAATATGCCTTCCTTTCGCTGCAAGCGGCTACAGAAGATCTAGCATCTGGTAAAATTGATGTCCTCGTAACAGCGCCCATTTCTAAGGAAGCAATGGCAAAGACAGGATTCCAATTTCCAGGACATACCGAATATTTGGCGGACATGGCGGGGCAGGAAGAAGCGCTCATGCTAATGGTTTCATCTACGATGAGAGTTGGATTGGTGACTTCACACATCGCGTTGAAGGACGTGAGCACAACCGTTACTACGGATAAAGTGCTTGATAAAATCAATGCATTTAACGCCAGTTTGAAGAAAGATTTCGGCATCCAACGTCCGAAAATTGCCGTTTTTGGATTGAATCCGCACGCAGGAGAGAACGGAAAGATGGGGGAAGAAGAGCGTGAAACAATTATTCCAGCGATTAATCGAGCGCAAAACGATGGGATTTTGGCCTATGGTCCATATCCAGCAGATGGCTTTTTTGGTTCGGGTGCGCGATCAAAGTTCGATGGCGTTTTAGCAATGTATCATGATCAGGGATTGGCTGCTTTCAAAGCATTAGCATTTGATGAAGGGGTAAACTTCACCGCTGGACTTCCGATTATTCGTACGTCTCCCGATCATGGAACAGCATTCGATATTGCAGGAGAAAATAAAGCGTCAGGAGATTCGATGCGTCAAGCAATTTACCTTGCAATGGATGTTTTCCGAAACCATAAATTTGAAAAGGAAATTACAGCAAATGTGCTGGTTTCTCAGCCAAGAGAGAAGAAAGGAAGAGATAACAAGCGCGGGGACAATTAAATTTCATTGAAAGATATCAACATCTTTCGGTTAAATTAGTTAACTTTGCCGCCCGCCTATAGAATGAAGTGTCATTTTCTGTGAGAAATCATTGATAGACATGAAGTTCTGAAGGAGGAACAAAATAGAAGAGTCAGTGGCAAAATCGGACGATAAGCAATTCATTATTCCGTTTGTTGGTTTAAAACAAGGGAGACACGAATTTTCGTTTGATATAACTGATACGTTCTTTGAAACATTTGAATACTCAATCATCCAAGAAGGAGAAGTCCATGTTGACTTCACTTTGGACAAGAAAGACACCATGATGGTGGGAGAATTTCAATTGGACGGAGTGGTAAAAACGCCTTGTGGGCGTTGTAACGATACCATGGATGTTACAATTGAAGGATCGTTTCGATTGGTTTACAAGTTTGGAACGGAAGACGAAGAAGACGAGTCAATTGTCATCGTTTATCCAGAAGAATTTGAAATCAATATCAAACATTCCATCCTAGAGTTTATGACGGTATTGCTACCTTCAAGAACTGTTCATGAAGAAGGTGAGTGCAACCAAGAAATGCTCGATTACCTCGAACAATACATGGTAAACTCAATAGAAGATGATGAAGATGACGATTTTGATGATGAGTACGATGATGAAGACTTCAACGAATTAGAAGATGAAGGAGTTGAAGACGAAAATGATGCAGACATGAACGACGAAGATGTAGATCCGCGTTGGGCAGCATTGAAAAATTTGAAACGATAGTTTCAGCAAAAGAGATATTAAAGAATATAAATAGATAGAGATGGCACATCCTAAACGAAAGATCTCGAGAACGAGAAGAGACAAAAGAAGAACACACGTAAAGGCAGAAGCGAGCAACATCGCAACTTGCCCAACAACTGGACAACCACACTTGTTCCACCATGCTCACTGGTATGAGGGAAAACTTTACTACAAAGGGAAAGTTGTAGCAGAAAAGGAAGTGGCAATTTAATTATTGCTACGAGTTCTTCATTCGTATGAAGATTGGAATTAATGTACTTGGAAGTGATCTCACTCCGAAAGAAGTGTTCAAGACGAATATTTCTGGGGTGAAATTGTTCAGGTAACATACTAACGGACTAGGCGACCAAGATGCTTCTTGAGTGGCCTTTCGTTGTTTATTGAGCTTGATACAATATAAATTCCCATCTTTGGCGAAGAAGCATGATTTATTGCCAGACAATAAGAGTATTCATACTTGAGGATTAGCCCAGTGCCAACCTTGAGTAAAACGAAGTATATATAAACTATGGGAAAGATTACAGCTGCCATTACGGGGATTCAAGGTTACTTACCTGAACATGTTCTCTCCAATGAGGACCTATCGAAAATGGTTGATACCAACGATGAGTGGATCACAACCCGAACAGGAATCAAGGAGCGTAGAATCATGAGAGACGGCGCGGCTTCTGATATGTGTATCGAGGCCGTAAAAGGTCTTTTGAAGAAAACAGGAAACAAACCAGAGGATATTGATTTGGTGATTGTGGCTACAGTTACAGCTGATCATCCCTTTCCAAGTACTTCAAATATCGTTTGCGAAGCAACAGGAATGAACAACGCTTGGGGCTTCGACCTTAACGCGGCTTGTTCAGGGTTCATTTATGCACTCTCAACAGGAACGCAATTCATCGAAACAGGAAAATACAAGAAAGTAATTGTTATTGGAGTAGACAAAATGTCTTCCATTATTGATTATCAAGATAGAGCAACCTGTGTGATTTTTGGTGATGGTGCTGGCGCAGCATTGTTGGAGCCAAATGACGAAGGAATGGGAGTACAAGATTTCATCTTAAGAGCTGATGGAATTGGGAAACAATACCTACTTCAACCTGCAGGAGGGTCGGCAAACCCTGCTTCAATCGAAACGGTTGAAAAACGCATGCACTACGTTCACCAAGAAGGGAAACAAGTGTTCAAATTTGCTGTAACAAACATGGCCGAAGTTTCTGCCGAAATCATGGAAAAGAATAACCTTGGAAGTGATGACGTAGATTGGCTCGTTCCACATCAAGCTAACTTGCGTATTATCGATGCAACAGCGAATCGAATGGGACTTCCAAAGGAAAAGGTAATGGTGAACATCCAGAAATATGGAAATACCACTGCCGGAACACTTCCATTGTGTTTGTGGGATTACGAAAAACAATTGAAAAAAGGTGATAATTTGATTTTGTCTGCTTTCGGTGGAGGCTTCACGTGGGGAGCTGTTTACCTAAAATGGGCATACAATTCTTAGGAAGGAATCGAATTTAATGTATTTTTACTAAATAAATCTGAAGGAAAATGAATATCAAAGAGATACAAGATCTTATCAAATTTGTCGCGAGACAAAACGTTACAGAAGTAGAGATCGAACAAAAAGATTTCAAACTGACGATCAAGTCGGAAGATAAAAAAGCGGAACCAAAACAAATTCTTGTTCAGGCTCCACAAGCAATGCCTCAAGCAGTAGCACCTGCTGCTCCAGCACCGGCACCTGCGGCAGCTCCTGCTCCAGTAGCACCAGAAGCACCAGCAGCGGACGATTCAAAGTACATCACTGTTCTATCTCCAATGATCGGAACCTTCTACCGTTCTCCAGGACCAGACAAAGACAACTTCGTATCTGTGGGTGACACAGTGAAGCCAGGAGACGTATTGTGTATCATTGAAGCAATGAAATTGTTCAATGAAATCGAATCTGAGGTTTCTGGAAAAATCGTGAAAGTATTGGTAGACGATTCAACACCTGTTGAGTACGACCAACCACTTTTCTTGGTAGACCCATCTTAAGTAAAACTTTATTGATGGTTGAATCCTCATGGATTTAACTGCGAACTTTTAAGAAGAACAATATGACCATGTTCAAAAAGATATTAATTGCGAACAGAGGTGAAATCGCATTACGCGTAATCCGCACATGTAAGGAAATGGGAATTAAAACCGTTGCCGTTTATTCTACAGCGGATAAAGACAGTTTGCCTGTTCGCTTCGCGGATGAAGCAGTATGTATTGGACCTCCAAAGAGTGCTGATTCTTACTTGTCAATTCCGAATATTATTGCAGCAGCGGAAATTACAAACGCTGATGCCATTCACCCAGGATACGGATTCCTTTCAGAAAACGAAAAATTCTCTCGCGTTTGTCAAGAGCACAACATCAAGTTTATTGGTGCTACGCCAGAACAAATTGCAGGAATGGGAGACAAAGCAAGTGCGAAAGCAACCATGATCGCGGCTGGTGTACCATGTATTCCAGGTTCGAAGGGCTTGTTGAAAGACCTTGATGATGCGAAAAAAGTAGCGAAAAAGATCAAGTACCCAATCATCTTGAAGGCAACTGCTGGTGGTGGTGGAAAAGGGATGCGCATCGTTTGGAAAGAAGAAGAAATGGAGGCAGCTTGGAACTCAACACGCCAAGAAGCAGCTGCAGCTTTCGGTAATGACGGAATCTACATGGAGAAATTCATCGAAGAGCCACGTCACATCGAGATTCAAATTGCAGGAGACCAATACGGAAACGCTTGTCACCTTTCTGAGAGAGATTGTTCCATCCAACGTCGTCACCAGAAATTGGTAGAGGAAACTCCTTCTCCATTCATGACTGACGAATTGCGTGAGCGCATGGGAGAAGCGGCAATCAAAGCAACAAAAGCTGTGAACTACGAAGGTGTAGGAACGGTTGAGTTTTTAGTAGATAAACACCGCGACTTCTACTTCATGGAGATGAACACGCGTATTCAAGTTGAGCACACCATTACAGAGGAAGTAATCAACTACGATTTGATCAAAGAACAAATCAAATTGGCGGCAGGAGAGAAAATGTCAGGTGAAAATCATTACCCGAAATTACACTCGATCCAATGCCGTATCAATGCGGAAGATCCACATGCAGATTTCAGACCTTCGCCAGGGAAAATTACGAGTTACCACTCGCCAGGTGGACATGGAATTCGTGTAGATACACACGTGTACGCGGGATATGCAATTCCTCCATACTACGATTCGATGATTTCGAAATTGATTGTGGTAGCACAAACACGTGAAGAAGCAATCAAGAAGATGAAACGAGCGTTGGACGAGTACATCATCGAAGGAATTAAAACAACCATTCCTTTCCACCAAAAATTGATGGAAGATCCGAAATTCAACGAAGGTGATTTCACAACAGACTTCATGAATTCGTTCGAATTTTAATTCGAAACAGAAATAATTGAACATCCTCGGTTCCGATCAATGTCGGAGTCGAGGATTTTTTATGTCGCGAAATTGGACTTCGAAAACCAAAGTCCGCTCATAGTTTCTACTCAAAAACTTACTCGGAAAATCAAGTCGAACCCCAAATTATCCCTAACTTCAATCTCCAAGATAAAATCGAATTCTCTCAAATGATCCAACTTTCCTTTCAACCCTTTCTCGAATTTTTGAAAGAAAATACCGTCGAGCGCACGAGAAGTCGGTTTATGGATTCAATTATTCAGAATTTTGAACTTGAAAAAACATCGTTTCATGCGATTGTCCGAGGATCAAAAATTTACCATGTAGACATTCGCTTTGATTCTGAAAAAGTGAAGAAAGCAAGCTGCTCGTGTCCATATGAGGGGCCAGGAGCGTGCAAGCACATTGTTAATGCTATGGTGAAAGCGGATCAGCAATTGCGAGCGTTGAAGGAGAAAGAGAAAACAAAAGAAGAACGAATACCAAGCAATTTGGAGCTTCATAGAATTGATGACAAATTGATTCTCGAAAATCAGCAGGTGTTGGATTTGGAAGAGGCGGAGATTGAGGATATTTCGGCTCCGCGTGTCGAAAAGCACTACGCATGGGACACAATGCGCATTTTGAATGCAGAAGTACTGCCCGATCACCTTTCGGGCGTGTTGTACAATCCACGTGCAGAAGCCACCTATTTCAACATTATTCAGAAAAATGGAAATACGGTGTTGATGTGCTCTTGCGACAATGCGAGCGAGGAATTGTGCTCTCATTTGAATTTTCTCTTACATGAAATCTTGGAGGAACGCGAGTACCAATTGCCTTTCGATCATGCATACCGCCATTCTTTGCTAAAGCGATCTGCTTCTGAAATGGGAATGGATAACCCCAATCGAATTGATGATTTATTCGAGATGTCGATTGAGGGAGGACGTGTGTTCATCGAGCCAAAAATCAATGTATTGAACTTGAACTCGGAAACGGTAAAATCGCTCAAAAAGGAATTGATTCCTGAGTTTCAATTTCCAAAGCGAGCGAACGACACGGAGAGGCAAAAACTGATCGTTGTATCGGAAAATCATTATGCAGACCGGATCGATTTTAAATGGATGCAGGCGCCGTTGACGAAAGCAGGAAAAATCAAGTCGCCCATTACGGCAGTTGACATTCTCGAAGAAATCAAAACGAATGCAAACGATGAATCTTTGCCATTTTACTTGGCCTTGCTCGAGCAAAAGATCAACAACGAAGTACAAGAACTCGATCAGCAACTTGTCCAAGCAAAGCAAATAATCAAGAATCCATTCAAGTTTCCATTTTACCTTTTCGAAAACAAGAAACACTTCGTATCGAAAATCACGGCAAAATCCTTAAAACCGATCGAACTCAAACGGGTAGAAACAAGCGCGACAATTTTCGTGGAACAGCAAAACGATTATTATGTGTTGACGTGTTCCGTTCAGGTGGAAAACACCACGTTCAGTAGTAAACGCATTAAATTGATCGGTTTATTTTACTATTGGCAGGGAGACACCTTGAATCTCATTGATAATCCCGCGGTGATTCGCATCATTAACTTTTTTGGTGAAAACAAACACGAATTGTTCATCCATACCTCGCAATTTTCGAGATTTCGGGAAGATTTCCTTCAAAAATTAGAGCAATCCATTTCAGTGAAATATGACTTTGTACAAAAGGCACCGAAGCGAGTGGTAAAGGAACAATCTTTGGATGCCATCACGGAATACATGATTTACTTGGGGGAATCGGAAGATTACATTACGATCACGCCCGTTGTTGCATATGGAGAAACGGAAGTGGCGGCGATGTCGCGCAAAACGATTTATGCTGAAAATCCTGCGGGAGGTCTGTATGAGATTGAACGAAAAGAGATTCAAGAGCAGCGCTTCGTTCGAACTGTACGGGAGCAACATCCACTTTTTGAAGATCAAAATGGTGTCGATTTCTTTTACCTGCACAAACAGGAGTTTTTAGAAAGTGGTTGGTTCTTGGATGCCTTCGAACAATGGAGAAAAAATGACTTCTCAATTTTGGGATTCAGTCAGTTGAGCAACAATAAACTGAATGCGCACAAAATGGCGGTTCAAACTTCTGTGAATTCAGGAATCGATTGGTTTGAAGTACATGCAAAAGTTAGTTTTGGCGACCAAGAAGTAACCTTAAAGGATATTCAGAAGTCGGTTTTGAATAAAACACGTTATGTGAAATTGGGGGATGGTTCTCTTGGAATTATGCCCAATGAATGGATCGAAAAGTTCGGAGCGTATTTCCGCTCGGGAGAAGTGAAAGGTGATTTCATCAAAACACATCATTCCAACTTCCAGTTGATCGACGATTTATTCGAATTGGAAGTGCTCTCAAAAGATGCGCAACTCAAATTAGAAGATTACAAGGAGAAGTTGGCAAGTTTTCAGTCCATCAACAAAACCGAAGTTCCAAAATCACTCAATGCAACACTACGCGATTACCAAAAAGAAGGATTGAATTGGCTGAACTTTCTTGACGAATTTGGATTTGGCGGTTGTCTCGCCGATGACATGGGACTGGGAAAAACCATTCAGATTATCGCGTACCTATTGCATCAAATCGAAAAGGGAAATACAACGCCCAACCTGATTGTTGTACCTACATCCTTGCTTTTCAACTGGCAGGTTGAGCTGGATAAGTTCGCGCCTCATCTCAAACGATTAATTGTTTACGGACCGAATCGGAATACGAAGAAGATGAAATTTTCGAATTTCGATATTGTTATTACCACCTACGGAACGATGTTGTCCGATATTGAACACCTCAAAGCGTTTACCTTTAATTGTGTCGTGTTGGATGAGTCACAAGCCATCAAAAACCCAAGTTCGAAGCGGTACAAAGCAGCACGTTTGCTAAAGGGGCGACAGCGTTTAGTAATGACGGGAACACCGATTGAAAACAATACTTTCGACCTGTATGCACAGCTTTCGTTTGCAATGCCTGGACTTTTCGGTTCGGCGCAGCGCTTCAAGGACTTGTACAGCATACCAATTGATAAATTCAAGGAAACCAAGCGCGCGAAAGAGCTTCAACGGAAAATTCATCCATTCGTTCTACGAAGAACAAAGACGCAAGTAGCAAAAGAACTACCCGAAAAAACGGAGATCGTATTGCATTGTGAAATGGGGGCAGAACAGCAGCGAGTGTACGATGCCTACAAGAAAGAATTCCAACTTTATCTCAATAAACAAGAAACGGAGTCGCTTAATAAAAACAGTCTCCACGTACTGCAAGGGTTAACGAAGTTACGACAGATCTGTAATTCCCCCGCGTTGCTTTCTGACGATGAGTACTACGGTAGCGATTCAGCAAAATTGAATGTGTTGATGGAGCAGATCAACATGTTGAAAGACGATCACAAGATTTTGATCTTTTCTCAGTTCGTCGGGATGCTAGAATTGGTGAAATCAGCATTAAACAAAGAGAAGGTCGAATACGCATACCTTACCGGGCAAACGAAAAATCGGGAAGATCAAGTCGAAGCATTTCAGGAAGATGATGACGTACGTGTATTTTTGATCAGTTTGAAAGCAGGAGGAACAGGGCTGAACCTCACGAAAGCAGAATACGTTTTCCTCATCGATCCGTGGTGGAATCCAGCGGTAGAAAACCAAGCCATTGATCGGGCACATAGAATTGGGCAAGACAATAAAGTAGTTGCCGTTCGACTGATCACACCGAACACCATTGAAGAGAAAATCATGGAGCTTCAATCTCGAAAAAAGGAGCTTGTCCAAGAGTTGGTGCATACGGATACAAGTATTTTGAAGCAGTTGACGAAAAATGACCTTTTGGAGATGTTGTAACCCAACAATCTTTTTTTCGTTTAGAATTGGATCGCTATTTGTACAGAACAACTACATTTATGCGCCGCTATGCGCGAATATTTCTATCATGGAATACACACTAAAAAATTGGTTTAAGATCCTCGGGATTCAACTCTTACTGGGAGTTGCTGCTTTTTTTGTGTTCCGATTTTTCCCTGCCGAGGTGGATCAAATGGTACCTCAAATTCAAGAGGAGATTGTGGAGGTGGAAGAAAAAATCGTTTTGCCACAAGAGCGCATAATCAACTATCGCTTGGTCGCTTCTGCGGATACGAGTGAATGGCTGTCGAATCTCAAAGAAGGTGATACCTTGTCGGCTTTAATGGTGATCAATCGCGCGGATGCTTGGCGTTTGAAGCACATGGACACACTTGTTTTTCCAGATACCATTGGAGAAGGCATCGAACTGTATGCGCCATTTCCAAAATCGGTAGGTGAACTCCAAGAAGTAAAGAAAATCGTTCTTGTTTCGCATTATTCTCAAGCCTTTGCGGTGTATGAGAATGGCGAACGAATCAAGTGGGGACCTGTAAGCTTGGGAAGTAAGCATAAGCCAACACCAACAGGACTCTTTTCTACCAATTGGAAGTCAAAGCGGACGATTTCTACCATTAACTCATCGTGGATTCTAGAATGGTACTGCAATATTGATAACTACGAAGGCATTGGAATGCATCAATACGAATTGCCAGGTTATCCTGCATCGCACGGTTGTGTTCGCATGTACCGAGACGATGCGAACTGGTTGTATCATTGGGCAGATCAATGGAAAATAGAAGAAGGTCAGATTGCGGCTCATGGAACACCAATTGTGATTTTCGGAGAATATCCGCACGGAGAACGAAAACCATGGTTGCAGATGCAACAAAACAACTCTGCAGTAAGCATTTCTTCAGAGGAATTGATGCAGGTTCTGCAAGAATACCTCTCAACGGTTATCGAGCGTCAATCACAGCGAGATGTGGTCGAGATGGATAAAATGGTCTCAAATCAAATTCAGTAAAGGACGAAAGGCAGGCATCGTGAGTCCCACCCCTCCATTTGCAACAGCCAATCGAAAAATCGGAAATCGGAAAATCGAATAATCGGAAAATCGAAAGATCGAAAGATCGGAAATCGAAAAATCCAAGAGCGCAGCGATCCCCAACTAATTCACAATCCCACATTCATAACTAACCAAACAAACAAAGAACATCGAGTCGAACTTTATTTACCTTTACTCTCATGGGCGAAGGCGTCGAAAAATACAATAGAAAGGGTGTTAAAACCAGCTATATCTCAACGATTATTGGGATTTCATTGGTGTTGTTTGTCATCGGATTGGTGATTGCGGCCGTGTTAGGATTGGATCGCGTTCAAACTCAATCGAAAGAAAGTTTGGTTTGTGACCTTTTTTTCAAGGCGGATCAGAACGAAGCCGATATCAAGCAGATAGAGCAAGAACTCAAAACATGGGACGAATTCCGCGAAGTATACTTCGTATCGCCCGATCGTGCACTCGAAACATTTCAGGAGCCTGGGCAAGATGCTGAAGCGATTTTAGCTGTTTTCGAAGGAGAAAACCCTATGCCGCCAACGATCAGTTTCAAACCGAAAGAACAACATGCTAATTCGGAAGGCTTGGAAGCGATTCGCGCAAAACTCATGACGGATTACGGAGATCGTTTGGAAGAAATGAACTACGATGAATCCATGGTGGAAAATGTCAACCTCGGGTTCAAACAGTTCGTTTGGCTCATCGGAGCCGTTGCACTTTTGTTAATAATTGTTGCATTTGCGATGATTAACAACACCATCCGACTTGCGCTGTACTCAAAACGCTTTTCAATTAAAACCATGCAATTGGTTGGAGCAACATCAAGATATATTCGCCGACCGTTTTTATGGCAATCCATTGGAATGGGCGTAATTAGTGGTGTTTTCGGGATGTCTTTGCTCCTCGTGCTCTTCTATGCAGTCAATAATTTAGTTGATTCCATCGAAATCAACCTGACGCTTTTTTACTTCCTCGCCTTGCTTGGATCACTCCTAATTATCGGAATTGTCATCTCCTTTGTTTCAACGTGGCTAGCACTTAACAAATATTTGAGAATGAAATTGGATGATTTGTATTAAATTTGGTGCATGAGTAATAAGAAATCAAGTCCAAAAGTAAAGAAAGCAGAAATGCTCGATAACGAAATGATCGAACAGTCGAAAAACAATCCGGCGGCTTCTGCTCACAAAGAAACAGTTGATTTGAACGAGTTCAGAAAGACGGCTCCTTTGTCTTTCAGTAAATTGAACTATCGTTTGCTATTCATCGGACTTGGGATCAATATCTTGGGATACCTTCTTATGATTGGAGGTGCTACGGAAGATCCAAATCAATTCGATGCTAGTGCACTATTCAGCGATACAAGAATCACACTCGCTCCTTTATTGATTGTAGCGGGATTTGTTGTGATTGCTTACTCAATTATGCGCAAGCCTAAGACAGGAAGCGAAACAGAATCTGCCAACTAGCAACTAGTTTTTCATGAGTTTTTTAGATGCAATCATCCTCGGAATCATTCAGGGATTAACCGAGTTTTTGCCCGTGAGTAGTAGTGGACACCTCGAAATCATGAAGGCGATCCAAGGACAAGAATTGTCGGGCGAATCGAGTATGATGATGACCGTTGTGCTTCACTTTGCAACAGCATTAAGTACGATTGCGGTATTCTGGAAAGAAGTCGTACGCATCATCAAAGGATTGTTTCAATTCAAAGTAAATGAGGAATTCTTGTTTTCGATGAAAATCATTATTTCGATGATTCCAGCAGCACTTGTTGGTGTCTTTTTTGATGATTTCATCGAGTCGTTTTTTAGTGGAAAGATTCTCTTGGTAGGATTGATGCTCATCGTAACAGGGCTTATTTTGTTTGTGGCGGAAAGAGCACGTAAAACTGACAAGTCGGTTGGGTTTAAAGACGCAATCCTGATTGGAATTGCCCAAATGATTGCAATTCTTCCAGGTATTTCACGTTCAGGGTCGACCATCGGAACTTCGGTTATTTTAGGAATCGACAGAGAAAAAGCAGCACGATTTTCATTCTTGATGGTGGTTCCATTGATTTTAGGGAAAGTGGCGAAGGATGTTTTAAGTCCAGAGTTTTCAAAAGAAATGGCCAATTCTGAAATTTCAAATAGCGTGTATGCAGCAGGATTCGCAGCAGCATTTCTTGTGGGAATCATCGCGTGTACGTGGATGATCAAATTGGTTAAAAGAAGTAAACTGAGTTATTTCGCATATTACTGTTTCGCAGCAGGAATTGCCACCATTTGTTGGTCTTTCGTTTCTTAATTTATGGCATCAATCGAAGAATTTGCAGCAGGAAGCACCATCTTGGTGGATAAACCATTGAATTGGACGTCGTTTGACGTAGTCAATAAAATTCGTTGGAACCTCAAACAAGTGTTGGGCGTTAAGAAAATCAAGGTGGGACACGCAGGAACACTCGATCCATTGGCTACTGGATTACTCGTTTTGTGCATCGGGAAACATACGAAGCAGATCAACGACATCATGGTAGGAACGAAAACCTACACAGGAACGATCTTACTCGGAAAAACAACGCCTTCATACGACTTAGAAACAGAATTCGATCAAGAATTTCCTGTTGATCATATCACGGAAGAGGATTTAGAGCGTGTTCGACAATCGTTCATCGGAGAGCAGCAACAAACGCCACCCATATTCTCAGCAAAACAAGTGGACGGAAAACGAGCGTACGATCTCGCGCGGGCAGGAAAGGAAGTAAAGTTGAAATCGAATACCGTTACCATCGAAGAATTCAAAATCGATACCACTCAATTACCTGAAGTCAAATTTGAGGTTACCTGCAGCAAAGGAACGTACATTCGCTCCATTGCAAGTGATTTCGGTAAACGACTTAACTCGGGAGGAACACTCATCGAATTGCGCCGAACACAATCAGGCGACCTTTCCATTGATGATGCGAAATCCGTAGATGAATGGATTGAGTTCATTCGGAGTTAATAGCGACTGACCTCGGTTCCAGTCCCATGCATCAATTTGAAAGAACTACCCCGATGCCCGAACTCATAATTCAACCTTCGAACTGCAAATCCATCTTTCCAACTCCCTAAAACAGAATCTTTCTTATCTTTGCTGCCCTGAATTGAAATTCACATCTTTTCGGAAACAAAAACAAAGCAAGCGGCGTTATGAACAAAATGAAATTATCTCAGTTTAACTTCGAATTACCAGAGGAGTTAATCGCAGAATACCCAAGTGATAACCGTGATGAAGCCAGACTAATGGTGGTTCACCGTGATACAGGAAAAGTTGAGCATAAATTGTTTAAAGATCTCATCGACTATGTGGAAGAGGATGATGTAATGATCATGAACAATACAAAGGTATTCCCTGCTCGTATGTTTGGAAACAAAGAAAAAACGGGTGCGAAAATTGAGGTGTTCTTGTTGAGAGAGTTGAACCGCGAAAGTCTTTTGTGGGATGTCTTGGTTGATCCAGCAAGAAAAATCAGAATCGGAAATAAATTGTACTTCGGAGAAGATGAATCATTGGTTGCTGAGGTAATTGATAATACAACATCACGTGGACGTACATTGCGTTTCTTGTTCGATGGACCTTACGAAGAATTCAAGGAGAAAATTACAGAGTTGGGAGAAACACCACTTCCAAAATACATCAAGCGTGACGTAGAAAAACTGGATGACGAGCGTTACCAAACAATCTACGCGAAAGAAGAAGGAGCCGTGGCAGCACCAACTGCAGGATTGCACTTCTCACGCCAATTGATGAAGCGCCTTGAGTTAAAAGGAGTCGATTTCGCTGAAGTAACTTTGCACATCGGGTTGGGAACGTTCCGTCCGGTAGAAGTGGAAGACCTTACGAAACATAAAATGGATTCTGAGCAAATGATTATCACGCAAGAATGTGCGGATACCGTTAATCAAGCGAAGAAAAACCGTAAAAAAGTGTTTGCGGTGGGAACAACTTCAATGCGTGCCATTGAAACATCGGTTTCTACAGACGGATTATTGAAGCCGTACGAAGGATGGACAAACAAATTCATCTTCCCTCCATACGATTTCAGTATCGCAGATGCATTGATCACCAATTTCCACACACCATTGTCAACTTTGTTAATGATGATTTCTGCCTTTGGTGGACACGATTTGATGATGGAAGTTTACGACATCGCGATCAAAGAGAAATACAAATTCTATTCTTACGGAGACGCTATGTTGATTCTCTAAGTAAATAGAAAACGAAATACGAACAGAACTCATTCCATTGCGGGGTGAGTTCTTTTTTTTGCTTCTCTGGGTAGATTTCTAGTGTATTTTTGCAAAATCGGATGATCAGAAAATTGTCTAATCGAAAATCCATACGCATTGTAACAATCAACACACATTAATCTCTAAAAAAACACTACTTTTGTAGTCGCAAAAAAACCTTCATGGACAATACACAGCGAGCAGAAAAAGCGCCAAGCAAGGTGAAATCATATTTGGTTTTTACAAAGTTCCGTTTGTCCGCATTGGTGGTCGTCTCAGCGATTTCTGGTTACCTTTTCGTGGGCGGATCTGATTGGAAGGAACTTCTTTATCTCGTTATTGGAGGAACACTCGTTACAGCAGCATCAAATGGCTCAAACCAAATCTGGGAACGCGAGCTGGATAAAAAAATGAAGCGAACCTCGAAACGGCCGTTGCCGAGAGGGGAAATGTCTGTCAACGAAGCGTATATTGTTGTAATCGTTTGCTTATTGGTGGGAACGGCTCTCTTGTACATGCTTAATTTGTCGTCAGCATTGCTCGGATTAGCAGCTTTCGTATCCTACGTTTTCATGTACACACCGCTCAAACGTAAAACACCTTGGGCTGTATTCGTCGGAGCATTTCCAGGGGCTATTCCTCCTATGCTTGGAGCCATTGCTTATACCAATTCATTCGACTTAGTGCCAGGTGTACTGTTCTTCGTTCAATTCACATGGCAGTTCCCACACTTCTGGGCCATTGCTTGGGTTGCGTATGACGATTACAAAGCAGGAGGATTCTCGTTACTTCCATCGAGTGAAGGAAAATCGAAGAATTCGGCCTTTCAAATTGCATTATATTCATTGCTCCTCATTCCATTTAGCGTAATGCCGTGGATTTTAGGATGGACAGGCATCACATCGATGGTTTTAGCCATCATTCTCGGAGGAGCCTTTTTTCTGTATTCGTACAAATTATTTCTCACGCTCGATGATAAAGACGCGCGTAGAGTCATGTTTGCATCATTTTTATACCTCCCAGTAATTCAATTCATCTACGTATTTGATAAAGTGGAGGGATTCATGCCATAAACAAGTGTTATGAAAGAAGAAGTAACCAACAACAATCAAAAAAACGAACCCATTAACGATGGGAACCAAGAACAAATGGGGAAAGCAAAAATGAACCTCGTTTACGTGGGGATTTTTAGTGTAGTCATGTTTTTTGCTGGTTTGATTTCCGCTTACGTAGTAAGTATGGGAGATTCATTCTGGTTGAAGGTGCCAATGCCAAATGCTTTCTGGATCAGTACCACAGTTATCATCCTGAGTAGTTTGACACTCATCCTCGCAACAAAATTTGCAAAATCAGGAAATTCTGGGGGACTAAAATCCATGATGGGAATTACACTTGTGCTCGGACTCGCATTCGTGTACTTCCAATTCAAAGGATATGGACAACTCGTGGATAACGGAGTGTTCTTTAGTTTCAATAGAATTGTGGTAACAGATGGTCGCTACGGTGATTACTTTGAAATCCAAAAAGGAGACGAATTTGTTGAAGTAAATGGAAACGACTTCTTCCTAAGTGGAAAGGAAATCTCGGATGCCGAAATGAAAGATTTGCAAGCCTTCATGAAGCAATTCACCAATCCAAATGAGGACATGGAATTCGAGATTAAGAATTACGGCGAATATAAAATCCTCTTCAAAAACCGTGAACTATCTGTAGTAGACGGACAGCTCATGACACATAAAGGTGAGCAATTGAGCCTATTGGATTCTGAACGATTGGAAGATTTAGCAGTAAATATCTGTGACGGACGTGGTGATTTCTACGTGAAAGGAGAGATGGGAAAAGATTTTCATGTGTATTACAAGGGAAAAGAGGTGTCGTATGAAGATCGTGAATTGATCTATCAAGGAGCCAAGTTGGACCCATATCTTCAGGTAAAAGCAATGGAATCATATGATACAGCATCATCGTTCCTGTACATTATCACTTTTGCCCATTTGTTACACGTTCTAATTACAGTGCTCTTTTTGATAAGAGCTGTAATATTCTCATTTACAGGTAAAATAAGCGAGAACAACGCAATCAAACTAAGAATGACAGGAATTTTCTGGCACTTTTTAGGGCTATTGTGGGTCTTTTTGTTACTATTTTTGCTTTTTATTCATTAAACTTGCATAAAAATTTTTCAGGATGGCAGGACATGCTTCGAAACAGATAGACTCCAAAACCTTGTGGGGTGGACGAATGTCTCCGTTTAGTACAAGCTACGGTAAATTAATGATGTGGTTCTTTCTTGTGTCAGATGCGTTGACATTTGGAGGATTGCTAGTTGCTTATGGTTTAACGCGACACGGTTGCCAAGAGGCTTGGCCGATTGGTGAAGAAACGTTTAACTCATTACCTTTCTTAGGTCATGGTTATCCATTGATCTACGTTGCCTTGATGACGTTCATCTTGATCGTTTCTTCGGTAACAATGGTATTGGCCGTTGAAGCGGGACACCGAATGGACAAAAAAGGTGTAGTGAAATGGATGGTTGCTACCATCATCGGAGGATTTTTCTTCGTTGGATCACAAGCATGGGAATGGTCTCACTTCATTCACGGTTCTGAATTCGGAAAAGTGGAATTGGAAGACGGTTCAATGGCGATTGTGAAAGGTCACTTTGGAGAAGTAGAGAACTTTACCATCTTCGAAGCAGGATCACACTACAAAGTAGATAGCGTTATTACAGCTGGAGGTCATATGGACTTGGACGAAGAGTACCGTCATGCTGTTGCTGAAGGTCATGTGAAAGATAATTTGATCACATTGCACGATGGATCAAAAGCGAAGATCTCGAAAAAAGAAAATGAGCACATGGAACTCATCATCAAAAAAGATGGTGGGAAATACGTAACTGGAGATGTAGTAGATAATCACGAACTCGCAGCTAAGTTGTACAATGATGTTGTAAACTCTGGAACAAAAGGACGTGTAATTTATGGTGCGAACCTTGAGCAAAATGAGTACGGACCACAACAATACGGTCAGTTCTTCTTCTTCATTACTGGATTCCACGGATTCCACGTATTCTCTGGAGTGATTATCAACATCATTATTTGTTTAGGAGTAATCAGAGGAGTGTACCACAAACGCGGACACTACGAGATGGTTGAGAAGACAGGATTGTACTGGCACTTTGTCGATCTTGTTTGGGTATTCGTATTTACCTTCTTCTACCTTGTTTAATAGAAAATCAACGGAATTATGTTAAGAGACGACGTTATAGAATATTCATTGGATGCTCACCACAGTGAGGAGCAAGGAAAGAAAATTCGCAAGAAGATTTTGCAAGTAACCGCACTTCTTACGGCTATTACAATTATTGAAGTAGCATTAGGTGCAATGATTAAACAAGGAAGCGGGGCTTGGCCGTATGTAAAATGGTCTTTCATCATCATGACTTTGTTGAAAGCGGGTTACATCGTAATGGTATTTATGCACCTTGGTGATGAGCGCAAAGCATTGAAATATGTGATTTTAGTGCCTTACTTCATCTTCATGAGTTACTTGATTTTCATTGCTCTTTATGAAGGAACAGCCATCGGCGAAACGTTGGCAACGTACGGAGCATAACGCTTAAGTAAAATGGCAAGTAAAACTTCTGCCGGTCGAAAAAAGTCGATAATCGCATTATCGATTTTATTCGGACCGGCTATTTTTTTGGTTCTTTTTTCCCTTTTCAGTGCACGAAGCTGTGAACACAAGTTTAAGGTTCCAGACGACTACGGTCAATTGGTCGATTATACGTTCACGGACGCACGCGGAAAGAAGTTCACATCGAAAGATTTTAAGGACAACGTAGTACTTATCAATGTGCTTCAACCAAAATGTCCCGATAGCTGTGGAATTTCCTTCTGGCATGTGAATCAACACATCTACCAGAACGTTCGAAAGAGTAAAAAGAAATTGGGATCGGTACGCATCATTTCATTCGTTACGGATGGAAAAGGAAATGCTGTTCAAGACGTAAAGCAGGTGTCAGACATGCTCAAAGATCGAGTGGAAGGATACGACCCAGATATCTGGTACGTGGCTTCAGGTGATTCAAAAAGCATCTACGATATCGAACATAACGGTCAAACTTTACTTCAAACGGGAGACGATACTTTTGGCGGAGAAGGATTTCAAGAATTGATGCTACTTGCAGACAAGAAAAATCACTTACGCATGGTATTGCCAGGTGATTCCGAAGGAATGGTTCGCCGAATGAAAGAACATGTTGCATTGCTGCAAAAAGTCTACGATAAAGAGAAGAAGAAAAAGAGTCAAGGGAAATGATGAAGTGGAAAAGTATCTGGATGATTGCACTTGTAGTAGTTGCGATTAGTGCGTGTGGAGAAGAGGAGAAGGTGCGCGTATTGCCATTGATGGGACAATACGATGTCGAGTATAAAACGGTTGACGGAGTTGAGGTAGCGGATACCGTATATCCTACAATTCCTGCGTTTTCATACCTGAATCAAGATTCTGTGGTAATCACATCCGAGTCAATGAAAGGAAAGGTGTGGGTCGCAGATTTCTTTTTTAGCACCTGTCCAACCATTTGTCCAATAATGACGAAGCAAATGCAACGACTTCAAGCGATGACAACGGACTTACAAGATGATCTTCAGTTTATCTCTTTCTCGATTAATCCACGATACGACAAACCGACAATATTACGTCGCTACATCAAACACAATGGAATTGAGGCGAAAAATTGGGAGTTCTTAACCGGAGATGAAGCCAAAACGCATGAGCTTGGAGTGAATTCATTTTTAGTACACGTTGCTTCGGATGAAGAAGCGCCTGGTGGATATGCACATTCACCAGCATTTACACTGGTGGACAAGGAAGGAATTGTTCGTGGTGTTTACATCGGGACGGATACCGAAGAAGTGAATAGATTAGAAAAGGATTTGAGAAAATTATTGAAGTATGAGTATGGAGTTGAAGGATCCAACTAAAATCGCAAAAGCGAAGAAGCTGATTTATGCAGTTTCCATTATTGTTCCAATTGCGGTGGCAGCATTGTTCTCATTGCGTATAGATGGACTCGATTTCTCATTTCTCCCGCCAATATATGCGGCTCTCAATGGGGCAACAGCAGTTATATTGGTTTTTGCCTTGTTGGCAATCAAACAGCGAAACATGCGATTGCATGCCTTGTTGATTCGCACGAGTTTAGTACTCTCTTTATTCTTCTTGTTGTGCTACATCGCGTATCACATTACCTCCGATCCAACTCCTTACGGTGGAGAATACGGTATGGTCTATTACCCTCTGCTCGTTGCACATATTATATTGAGTGTAGCCGTAATTCCGCTTGTATTGCTTTCTTATTTGTGGGCATGGACAGGAGATTACAATCGCCATAAGAAGTGGACACGCTTTTCATTTCCTATCTGGCTATTCGTTGCAGTAAGCGGTGTGGTGGTATACTTGATGATTTCGCCTTATTACTAAGACGTTTTCGATAGAACGTTTTCAATAACGTTCCAGGCAATTTCTGCCGATTGATCCCACGAAAATAATTGGCTTCGAATGATTCCTTTTTGGGAGAGCTCGTCTCGTAAAGCTGGGTTCTCACAAATTTCTCTCAGCTTATCGGCAATATCATCGACGCTCAAGGGATCGCAATACAATGCGGCATCACCGGCCACCTCTGGAAGTGATGTCAGGTTTCCAGATAAAACAGGTGTTTTACAACGCATCGCTTCAACTAAAGGAATTCCGAATCCTTCGAAATACGGAACAAAGGCGAAAACGGAAGCTCCAGCCATCACGCGCGCGAGTTCTTCCAAAGATAAATGTCCTGTGAAGTGAATATGCGCTTTGGTTTGCTCGTCCAGATCTAGATCGTAGCCAGAACGCTTCCACAAGGTTTCACCAACAATGATGAGCTCATATTCGAACGAGGGATCGTCAGTTAGAATCGCTTTGTAAGCAGAGATCAATCGTTTGACGTTCTTGCGCGGGTGCAAAGCTCCCACAAAAGTGATGTACTTCTTCCCGTTTGTGTATCGAGCGCGAACGGCTTCTTTTTCCGTTTCAGAAATGGGCTGAAAAGCATCTGAGACGCCATTCCAAGCTACACTTACTTTTTCTTCGTCGATAGAATACGTTCGACAAATATCTTGTTTTGAGTACTCAGAAACCGTGAGTAAATGTGTGGCTTTGCGAGCGAATTTTGGGAAGAAATTTCTCAAATAATTTCGAGCCGAGGAGGGAATGTCTTCTGGATAATGCTCAAAATTGATATCGTGAATCACGCCAATTTGTGGCACATTCGTTTTGAGAGATAAAAACCCATCAGGTGAGAAAAAGACGTCAGCTTTATACTTTTTCAAGGCGCGCGTTACCGAAAGATTGAACCAAATGCGAAATAAAATGGGATGCCGTGCAGGTGGATTCAATACAACAGGAGTCACGTTCGAACCAAAAACGAAGCGCTCATCGTATTTTCGATCAAAAAAGAAGATGAAATCGTGTTCGGGATGATTCTCAACGATGCGTTTCGTTACTTCGTAAGTGTACCAACCAAAGCCTTCCATTTTCGATGGAAGTAAAAAACGAGTATTCACAGCAATTCGCATGGGGTAAAGGTAGCTAATTTCGAAGCTGACAGGCGGCGAATCAACCTTGGATTTCTGCTAAAACCACTTTTTCCGTTTGATAATCCACAAACTGAGGAGCGTTATGACCACCATCACGCCTAATAATATAAAGTAACCGTATTTGGATTTCAATTCGGGCATGTTCGAGAAGTTCATTCCGTAAACTCCTGCGATGAAGGTTAGTGGAATGAAAATCACCGAGAAAATTGTCAAGGTTTTCATGACTTCATTCAGTCGGTGTCCTTGAATACTGAAAATCATGTTCATCTTGCTTTCCAGTTCCTGTAAATCAAAATCAATGTCAGAAATCAGGTTGTTCACTTGTTCCTTTAATTCTGAAAAGTAAGGAGCCTTCGTTCCATCAATCGTTACTTTTTCCAGTTTGATGATGGTGTCTCTCAAGCTAATGGTCGCACGCTTGAATTGGAATAAATGCTGTTTCAACTCTTCAACTTCACTCGTAAATTCGGGTGTTGGACTCACGTTGGAAGTATTCATTTTGTCAATTTTCGTTTCTGCCGAGGCAACGTATTTATCTTGATAATTATCGATAATCGACTCGATGAGCAGAAACAAGAGGTAATCGGCCTTTTTCTTTCGAATGATCCCTGTATTTTGATCGATGCGCTGTCGAATCCAACCAAAATGATCGCCTTGTTTCTCTTGAATACTCCACACGAAATTTTTACCAACAATGAAATACATCATTTCATCATCCAGATCTTTATTTTCTGTTTTCAATACGCGCAAGGATACAAAGAGTAGGTTGTTCAACTGAATCACTTTATTCGCATGACTGTCATCTTGGAGCAGTTTGATGATGAAATCATCCAAGTTATTCTGTCGAATCACCTGCTGAAATTCCTCTTGATGATTGAGTCCGTAGGTGTTCACCCATTGAATCCCATTCGGTTTCTCAAAGAAGAGAACATCTTCGATATTTATGTATTTCGTTTTTTCTACCTCGCCAGCGGAGTAAGAAATAAGGAATGTTTCGGATAAGAATGAATCCATTGTTTTTAGATAATCATGAAGGAGGAAGGTAGGAATTTCTGCTGAAATGCAAACCTTTTGTTCGTTGCGTCAAACACTTTATCGGAATGACCGCGCAGTTGATGTAGGTCAAAAATGTAAAATGGGATTGATTTGCTTCTCAATACCAATGGATGTTTCAGGCCCGTGACCACTGTAAACGACAGTTTCATCGGGTAGACTAAACATCGTTTCCACAATGCTGCGTTTTAAGGTCGGATAATCACCTCCAGGCAAATCTGTTCTACCATGACTACCACGCATGATCACGTCACCATTAATCACATATCCGTCTTGCTTGTTATAGTAAACAACATGTCCCATTGAATGCCCTGGCGTAAACAATACCTGAAATTCCATTTCACCAAAGATCAAAATCTCGTCTCCCTTCAATAGTTTATTGGGTTCTTCAGGTTGAATGAATCCACGAAGCCCATACAAATTCGCCGCGATGTGAGAACCACGGAAAGTGAACAAATCTGTTTCTTGCAGATACACATCGACACCGTATTTTCGATTCACAAAATCCAACCCAGCAATATGATCCAAATGGCCGTGTGTGAGTAAAACAGCTACAGGTGTTAACCCATTCGCTTCAATGCACTGCACCAAAGCTTCTTCTTCCTCCCGCGAAAAACAACCAGGATCGATAATCACGCATGAATTTCCATCATGGACAATGTAGGTGTTTTCTTGAAAGGGATTGAAGGTTAACTTCTCAACAACGGTTTTCATGGATTCAAAATTTGATCAAAAATAGAAATTCCCTTTTGCACGGAGAAGTATATAGTTGCGAGATCGACAAAACACCTTCTCTTTCATCCCAAACGCACTCATTTTTCTGGATTTAGTAAAAATTTGGAATTAGGCATTATTATTGGAGTAGAGTATTTGAGTATATTTGAAAAAAAATTAAAACATGAAGTACGTATTATTTCTTTTTGTAGGTGTTTTCCTCGCAAGTTGTGCAGTGTCAGTGCCATTAACAGATGGTCTTCGAAATGAATTTGGGCTCGATAATGAGCAAGAAATGGCAAAAGTTCAGTTTTCGACATCCGCTACAATTATTTTGGAAAGAAGTAAACAATCCGGAAATCAAGGAACAACAGCTGATGGTACACTCGTTCAGAATTCAAGTGAAGAATACGACCGTATCACTATTCCAATCGGAAAAGATTGTATCTTCGAAAGTTTTGATGGTGAAAACATTGTGGTTCGTTTTGAGCCAGGTGTTGGAAACACGCTTTCTTTCGGAAAACGTCAAGGACAATCTTCAGGGAAATACTACTTGTTGGCAGACTGGACGAAAAAAGAAGGAGGAGAAGTTGAATACGGAAACAATGTGTACTACGCAACAACTTCAAGTGGTACAGCGTACCTTCAAGTGAAAAAGAAAAAACTAAAACGCACAAAACGCAAAGACCATGTCGTGAAAGGAATGAAAGTATAATCATTCATATAAAATTGGAAAGCGCTCTCTTGATGGATATCGGGAGAGCGTTTTTGTTTTGAGCACTTTTTGAAGCATATCTTTCAAAGAAGAATTAACAAAGAATACATATCCAAATGCACTTAAAATTAAACCGTGCTCACTACATTTGTTTTTATGGAAATGATCAATCGTGAACTTAGTTGGCTCTCATTCAATGAACGCGTTTTGCAAGAAGCATTGGATGATACAGTGCCGATTATTGAGCGCATGCGCTTTTTGGGAATATACTCGAATAACATGGATGAGTTTTTCCGTGTTCGTGTGGCATTTGTGCGAAGAATGGCCATACTCAATAAGAACAAGAAAGATGTAAAGGACGACGAAATTTCTCCCGTGAAACTTTTGGATGATATCCGAAACGTTGTCATGAAGCAACAAATCAAGTTTCAAATTGCCTATAACAAGATTCTGAAGGAACTGGAAGAGGAAAACATCTTCCATATTACGCACGAAGAATTGTCGCCAGAACAAGAAATAGAATTGCAAGATTATTTCAAAGAGGAACTGCAACACGCAATTGTCCCGATTATTCTTACCAAAAAGAACCCATTTCCGCACCTTAGAGATTCTGGAATTTATTTGGCGGTGGAAATGTTGACGGAAGGAAAAACGAAACGCCGAATGGCGCTTATTCAGATTCCTAAGGAATTCTCGCGATTCTACCTCATGAAAAAAGGAGATGTTCAGCAGATTATCCTTCTGGACGATATCATTCGACTGAACTTGAAGCGGATCTTCTCCATTTTCGTGTTTGATGAAGTGAAAGCGTACACCTTCAAGTTCTCACGCGATGCAGAATTAGACATCGATGATGACATCACGCTCTCTATGATGGAGAAAATCAGCCAGAGTATCAAGAAGCGAAAGTTCGGAGAGCCTGTACGTTTCGTTTATGACGAAGAGATGTCTGAAGAATTGCTCAAGTTCATGCTGAAACATTTGAATTTGAAAAAAGGAGTGAATACCATTCCTGGTGGGAAATACCATAACTTCAAGGATTTCATGTCCTTCCCGAATTTTGGAAAGAAAGAGTTTGTGTTCGACAAGAAAACACCCGTTTGGCACCACCGATTTGTCAATAAGCGAAGCTTACTTAAGGAAATCGCCAAAGGTGATGTCATGTTGCATTACCCGTACCAACGTTTCGATCACGTAGTAGATTTGCTGAGAGAGGCGGCCATCGATCCTAAAGTGAAATCGATTAAGATCAACGTGTACCGCGTAGCGAAGAAATCGCAGGTAATGAATGCATTGATCAATGCCGTATTGAACGGAAAGAAGGTGTTTGTTGTCGTGGAGTTGCAAGCACGATTTGACGAAGAAAACAACCTGTATTGGGCGAACAAATTACGTGAAGCTGGAGCGAAGGTATCCTTTGGAATTGAGAGCTTGAAGGTCCACTCAAAATTGATTCAAATCCATCGCGAAGGAAGTAAAGGTTCGAGTTTGGTGTCGTACATCGGAACGGGGAACTTCCACGAAAAAACGGCCAATATTTACGAGGATATAGGATTGCTCACGGTAGATGAGAAAATTGGTGAAGAGGTAGATCGCATCTTCAATATTTTGGATGGTTTCACGAACGATCGTCGTTTTGAAACACTTTTTGTTTCGCCATTTAGTACGCGCACAGGATTCGAAGAACTCATTGAAAATGAAATTCAAAACGCGCAACAAGGAATCGAAGCGTCTATTCGGATCAAGTTCAACAACTTGGTAGATGAAGACATGATCAACCTATTGTACCGCGCTGGAAAGGCAGGGGTCAAAATTGACATGATTGTTCGCGGTATTTGCTGTTTAATTCCTGAAAAGGAAGGATTGAGTGAAAACATTCGCGTACGAAGCATCGTTGGGCGATATTTGGAACACTCGCGCTATATGATTTTCCACAATGCAGGGAAACGAAAGTATTTCCTTTCAAGTGCTGATTGGATGGAACGTAACCTGAACCGACGAATCGAAGTGGCCTGTCCAATTTTCAATGAAAAGATTCAGGAGCGCCTCGAACGCATTTTCGAAATTCAGTGGAAAGGGAATGTTAAATCACGGATTATTGACGAAGCACAAACGAATCGATACTTCAAAGATGGCAACCCGAACTTCTCCTCGCAAGAAGAGTTGTACAATTTCTACAAGGAAATGCTGGAGCGAAACGCTAAACAGAATCCATCAGTGTTACACCCTTAATTTCTTTGATGTCTTTTGGGTTAACAGGAGCTTTTTTCGGTTGATTCGGGCGGTTGTAGACGTGATACATGAAAAAGCCCAAGAACGTAAGAATGATCACATAGAGGATGATGCGGAAGAGGTATTTCCGCGAAACGGGAGAAAGCGTGTGTTGCTTTAAGTCAATTTTACGAAGTTCTTCGTCTTCATTCATCACTCAAATTTAATGCTATTTTTCGTAGAAATTTCATCAGATCAGGCATAAAACCGAACTCAGGTTATTACCTTTGACACCAATGAAGCAGAACATGCATATTCTTGTAACGGGCGGCGCTGGATACATCGGTTCACACACAGTTGTTGAACTAATCAATAGCGGTAAAATCCCGGTGATTGTGGATGATTTCCGAAACTCTGATCCACGAATAATCAAAGGAGTGGAAGAAATTGTTCAGCAGAAGGTTATCTTCAAAAAAGTAGATGTATGTGATTTGAACGCCATGAGAAAGGTGTTTGAAGAGTATAGCTTTGATGGGATCATCCATTTTGCAGCATACAAAGCAGTAGGAGAGTCGGTGCAAGAACCACTGATGTATTACAACAATAACCTCAATAGCCTACTTGTTTGCCTAATGTTGGCAAAGGAATTTGAAGTGAAAAACTTCTTGTTCTCTTCTTCGTGTACCGTTTACGGTGAACCAGAAAGTTCTCCTGTAGTTACAGAGGAAAGTCCTGTGTTGGAAGCAAACTCTCCGTACGGAGCAACGAAGCAAATGTGCGAGCGAATCTTGGCAGATACGACAAAAAGTGGAACCAATATCAAGGTACTTAACCTTCGATATTTCAATCCAATTGGCGCACATCATTCAGGTTTTATTGGTGAACTACCAATTGGACGGCCAAACAATCTCCTTCCTTACCTAACGCAAACGGGGGCAGGAATTTTGGAAGAACTAACCGTTTTCGGTAGCGACTACAACACGGATGATGGAACATGCGTACGTGACTACATCCACGTTTCTGACTTGGCTGATGCTCATGTGAAAGGAGTGGATTGGTTGATGAAGCAAGAGGGCGTGTTCAATGAAGTGGTAAACATCGGAACAGGACATGGAGCCAGTGTTTTAGAAATAATTCATACCTTCGAAAAAGTGGCCAACCTCAAGTTAAACTGGAAGTTTGGCGAACGAAGAGCAGGTGATGTCGAGAAGATTTATGCAGACGCATCCAAAGCGAAAAGCTTGCTCAATTGGACAGCAAATCGAACCATGGAAGATGCCATCCGAGATGCATGGAACTGGGAACAAAAATGGAGAAATGAAACAACTGATAATCACTAGTATTGCCTGCTTATTGATGAGTGCTACGTCGTACGCTCAATACGATAGTAAAGGAGATAGTATTTCCTCCAGATTTAGACCTGGTGCAATGTGGTTTTTTACCGGTTGGAGACCTGCACGCATCGAAAAGGCACGCAAGTACGATCGTCTCGTGTTTGATATAACTTACAACGATTGGATTGGCGACAAAGATTTATTCGAAGTTCACTGGGCATCAATCGGATTGAATACCAATCTATTGTTTGATATTCCACTGACTAAAGGGAATACGGTTTCAATCGGAACGGGACTATCGCATTCCTTTCATGTTACACGACACAATGGCCGAATTGAAGTATCCGATTCTCTTGGAACAACCACTTGGAGTCCAAAAGCGCCAACGGATGAGTTTCGTAAAAGTGTTTTGGGTGGACATAGCTTTTCTATTCCGCTAGAATTGCGTTTTCACAAAGAAAGTTGGCGACATTTCAAATTTCATGTTGGAGGAAAAATCGGACTTCAAACCAGTATGTACCAGAAGTACGTCATGGGGCATTGGCTGGAACGTCAAGTCATGAAAAGCTATAAATTTCCCGACCAGAATTTCTTGGTGTATTCTGCTCACGTCCGATTCGGTTTCCGAAACTGGGCGCTTTTCGGGAGTTACAACTTCAACACCTTATTTTCAAATCCAAATAGTATCCAGTTGAACCGTGTTCAAATGGGACTTAGCATCTCTCTTTTCTAACGTAGGTTATTTATGTTTGTTGATACACACACGCATCTTTTCGTTGACGCTTTCGACGAGGATCGCTCAGAAATTGTTCAAAAAGCAATCGATGCAGGAGTAGAAAAAATGCTCCTCCCAAATATCGATATCGATACGATTGACGCCATGAATAACTTGGCGAAAGATTTCCCAAACAACTGTTACCCCATGATGGGCTTGCATCCAGGTTCTGTAAAAGAAGATTGGGAAGAGCGGTTGGAAATCATCCGCAAAAACTTATTTGATGGAGGATACATCGCCGTTGGAGAAATTGGAATGGATTTGTATTGGGATACAACCTTTGTGAAAGAACAAGCAGAAGCTTTTCGCAGACAAGTGGAGTGGGCGAAGGAGTTGCAGCTACCCATTGTGATTCACGCGAGAGAAGCATTCGAACCGATTTTCGAAATTTTGGATGAGATCAATGATGATCGATTAACGGGGGTTTTTCATTGCTTCACAGGGAA
Organism: Flavobacteriales bacterium; assembly: GCA_013373595.1. Classification (GTDB taxonomy): domain Bacteria; phylum Bacteroidota; class Bacteroidia; order Flavobacteriales_D; family Crocinitomicaceae; genus UBA4466. The sequence goes on from JABXHO010000077.1 coordinate 64,273, forward strand.
TATTGAGCAAGCAAATCACGCAATTCAGTACGGAGGATTCAAACTCGGTATCGGTGGCGTATTGACCTACAAAAAGGCAGCACTCGATCAGGTGTTGGAGCAAGTGGATTTGAAACATTTGATTCTAGAAACAGATTCTCCTTATTTACCTCCCGTTCCGTACCGTGGGAAGCGAAATGAAAGCAGTTATATCTTGCATATTGCGGAGAAATTAACGGACGTCTACGGTGTTCCACTTTCTCAGATTGAAGAGATGACAACCAATAGCGCAAAGGAACTTTTTCAATTTTGATCATTATGAAGCCAAGTGTACTTATCATTTATACCGGAGGAACGATCGGAATGATCAACGATCCAGAAACAGGTGAATTGAAGTCCTTCGATTTTGATTTGATCGACCAACATGTTCCCGAATTGAAACGCTTGAATGTGGAGATGACCACGTTGAGTTTCGATCATCCTATTGACTCGTCCAACATGCACCCCAAAAACTGGCTGCAAATTGGAGAAGTGATTGAGGCGAATTATGAAAAATACGATGGGTTTGTAGTGTTGCACGGTTCTGATACCATGGCTTACACGGCATCTGCATTGAGTTTTATGTTCGACGGACTGAAAAAACCCGTCATTATCACCGGATCACAATTGCCCATCGGAACAATTCGCACAGACGGAAAGGAAAACCTAATTACAGCGATTGAAATTGCCGCAACAACGAACAAAAAAGGCGATCCAATTGTACAGGAAGTAGCCATTTACTTCGAGTATCACTTGTATCGAGGAAACCGAAGCACGAAAGATTCAGCGTCGAATTTCGAAGCCATAAAATCTCCGAACTTGGTGGAATTGGCAACTGCTGGAGTGAATATCGAGTATCATAAAAAGATGATGTATCGATCCAAGGCAGATACATTTTCTGTACAGAAATCCTTGAATGAACGCGTTGGGTTAATCAAACTTTATCCGGGAATTGATTTTTCCATTTACAAAAGTGTGTTCGATCGCTCAAAAGTGGATGGAATTGTATTGGAAACATTTGGGGCTGGAAATGCACCATTGAGCAAGGAACTGGAGCAAATGTGCTCAGACTTTATCCGAGATGGGGGGCATATCCTCAATATCACGCAATGCAACGGGGGAAGTGTTTCTCAAGGGATGTACGAAACGAGCTCGATGTTCAAAAGACTAGGTGTTATTTCAGGAAAAGATATGACAGCAGAGGCAGCAGTTACCAAAATGATGTCTGTATTGGCGAATGCCCAATCCGACCAAATCGTGCAACAGCTTGGTGAAAATTTACGTGGCGAGCTGACAAATTAATCTGTTGATTCGATTTTAGAACTTAGGTTTTACTATTTTTGACGCCCATTCAAACAGAGAGGTGTCCGAGTGGTTGAAGGAGCTACCCTGGAAAGGTAGTATACGGGTAACCGTATCGAGGGTTCGAATCCCTTCCTCTCTGCAAACAAAAGCCAAGCGCGTAGCGCCTGGCTTTTTTCGTTTCGTCAACCGAAGCTTGCTTCCAGTTGATCGCCACGGAAAAAGTCAGAACTCCACCGCAGGTGGATTGGCTTTTGTTTGCATGACGCCTCACTTGGGATCACGGAGCGCAG
>JABXHO010000065.1 GCA_013373595.1 Flavobacteriales bacterium
CTGCACGCATCGCACCACCTGCGATAACTCCAGTACCTTCTGATGCTGGTCTCAACAATACGCGAGCTCCACTGTATTTTCCTTTTTGGAAATGTGGAACTGTACCGTGTAAAATTGGCACTCTGATAAGGTTTTTCTTTGCGTCATCGATTCCTTTAGCGATTGCTTCAGTTACCTCTTTTGCTTTTCCTAATCCGTGACCAACGATACCGTTTTCATCACCAACTACAACAATTGCGGAAAAACTAAAAGTACGACCACCTTTTGTAACTTTCGTTACACGATTAACTGCAACAAGACGATCTTTCAATTCGATGTCTGCAGACTTTACTCTGTTTACTGTTTGTGCTGCCATTCTTAAAATTTTAATCCGCCTTCTCTTGCTGAGTCAGCCAATGTTTTTACTCTACCGTGATACAAGTATCCGTTACGATCGAATACTACAGTTGTAATTCCGGCTTTAATTGCTTTTTCTGCAACCTCTTTTCCAACAACTGCTGCTTGATCTGATTTCGATCCTTTTTCAGCAGCTTTGTTTTTATATGACGACGCTGACACTAGTGTTTTACCAGTTGTATCGTCGATAATTTGAGCATAAATTTGTTTGTTGCTTCTAAAAACAGACAAACGAGGTTGTTCTGCAGAACCAAAAATGTTCTTTCTGATTCTACGTTTAATTTTCGCTCTTCTTTCCGTTTTGCTAAATGCCATAACTTTTAAGATATCTAATTACTAATATGCGACCTATTTCGCTGCTGATTTACCTGCTTTTCTTCTAAGCTCTTCACCAACATACTTCACACCTTTACCTTTGTATGGCTCTGGTTTTCTTAGGGAACGAATTTTGGCCGCTGCTTGTCCAACCAATTGCTTGTCGTGAGACTCTAGCGTTACGATTGGTGCCTTTCCTTTTTCGGAAACAGCTGATACCTTAAGTTCTGAAGGAAACTCCATTACAATTGGGTGAGAGTAACCTAATGCTAATTCCAACTTTTGACCAGTTGCAACTGCACGGTAACCTACTCCAACTACTTCAAGTTTCTTCGTGTACCCTTCTGAAACTCCAACGACCATGTTCGCAACCAATGATCTGTAAAGACCATGTTTTGCTCTGTGATCAGGCGCATCTGATTCGCGGGTGAAAGTTATTGTTCCGTCCTCAATGTTCATTGAAACACAAGAATCCATTTCTTGCGTCAACTCACCTTTTGGACCCTTAACTGTAACAACGTTACCGTCAACTTTCACTTCTACTCCACTCGGGATTGTTACTGGGGATTTACCTATCCTTGACATTTGTTTCGACTTAAAAAATTAATATACGTAGCAAAGAACTTCTCCTCCTACGTTTTCTCTTTTCGCTTCTTTGTTTGTGATTACACCTTTCGATGTAGACACAATTGCAATTCCAAGTCCGTTCAATACACGTGGCATTTCAGATGCGCTTGCGTATGTTCTAAGTCCTGGAGTTGAAATACGTTGCAATTTAGTGATTGCTGGCACCTTCGTTGAAGGGTTGTATTTCAAAGCGATTCTAATGATTCCTTGTTTGTTATCATCTTCGAATTTGAAATCTCTGATGTAACCTTGATCGAACAAGATTTTCGTCATTTCACGCTTGATGTTAGAACCTGGAATTTCTACCATTTTCTTTTTTGCAGCGCTCGCATTACGAATTCGAGTCAGATAATCTGCTATTGGATCTGTATTCATTTTGTTTGTTTGCGGTAACGGTTTTCAATAAATCATCGAACCTGAAACCAGTTTATACTTTTTGGGGACGCAAAAGTATAGAAAATTCGGCAAAAGAACGATGTCTTCTGCCATTTTCTATTCTAATGCAGTCTTTTACCAGCTTGCTTTCTTAACACCTGGTATCTTTCCAGACAAGGCCATTTCACGGAAAGTCACACGTGAGATCCCGAATTGGCGCATGTAACCACGAGGACGTCCAGTCAAACCACAACGGTTGTGACCACGAACTTTCGCAGAGTTAGCAGGCAATTTTTGCAATGCGATCATTGCTTCCCACTTTTTCTCTTGCATTTCCTCAGAGTCGTCTGCTGACTTCAAAATTGCAGTAAGTTCCGCACGTTTTTCAGCGTAACGAGCTGCTAATTTTGCTCTTTTGCGCTCACGCGCTTTCATTGATTCTTTTGCCATCTCTGTTTATTTTTTAATAAATGGGAAACCGAATGCATCTAACAATGCTTTACCTTCTTCATCACTATCTGCAGTTGTTACAAAAGTGATATCCATTCCCATGATACGATTTACTTTATCGATATCGATTTCTGGGAAGATGATGTGTTCTTTCACACCAAAGTTGAAGTTTCCACGTCCGTCGAATCCTTTAGGACTAATCCCACGGAAGTCACGAGTACGTGGCAAAGCAACAGCGAGTAGACGATCTAGGAAATCGTACATACGATCTCCACGAAGAGTAACCTTCGTACCTACAGGCATTCCTTTTCTCAATTTAAAGTTCGAGATATCTTTCTTTGAAATCGTAGCAACTGCTTTTTGTCCCGCGATACGTGAAAGGTCTTCCACTGCGTGATCAATCAACTTTTTGTCTGCTACGGCATCACCGATACCTTGGCTAATAACAATTTTAGTCAATTTCGGCACCTTCATGATAGTTGTGTAACCGAATTGCTCAGTAAGGGCTGGAATAATTTCCCCCTTATACTTTTCTCGAAGTCTTGGTGTATATTCCATTATTTGATCTCCTCTCCGGATTTTTTAGAATAACGTACTAATTTCCCATCCTTGTTTGGCTTTCTTCCGATACGAGAAGCTTCACCTTTATGTACTAACATAAGGTTAGAAATGTGAATTCCTGCTTCCATCTCGATGATTCCACCTTCAGGATTTGACGCACTTGGCTTTTGGTGTTTCTTCATAAGTTTCACACCTTCTACCGTTGCACGCATTTTCTTACGGTCGATAGAAAGGATAGTCCCTTCTTGCCCGTTTGCTTCACCGCTAATTACTTTAACGGTGTCTCCTACTTTAATGTGTAATTTCTGTTGCATAACTTCCATTCATTTAAAGTACCTCAGGAGCCAATGATACGACTTTCATGTAGTCTGCATCACGAAGCTCTCGAGCAACTGGTCCAAAAATACGTGTTCCTCTCATTTCACCCGCTTGGTTCAAGATAACGCAAGCATTATCATCGAAGCGGATATAAGAGCCGTCTGGACGACGTACTTCTTTTTTTGTTCTTACTATAACTGCCGTGGCAACCTGTCCTTTTTTGACAGCTCCAGAGGGCATTGCACTCTTAACAGCAACGACAATTTTGTCTCCAACAGAGGCATAGCGACGTTTTGTTCCTCCGAGTACTCGGATACACAATACTTCTTTCGCTCCAGAATTGTCTGCTACTTTAAGTCTTGATTCCTGTTGTATCATTACTAATGCTTATTTAGCTCTTTCAATAACTTCTACTAATCTCCAGTTCTTTGATTTCGACAAAGGACGAGTTTCCATGATACGTACAGTATCACCGATTCCACAATCGTTTTTCTCATCGTGAGCAACGAACTTAGTAGTTTTCTTTACGAACTTTCCGTATTTCGGGTGTTTCTCTCTACGCTCTACTGCCACAACGATAGACTTGTCCATCTTGTCGCTAGTTACGATCCCGATACGTTCTTTTCTTAAATTACGCTTTTCCATTTTACGCTTATTTCAATGTGCTACAAACTATTAAGCTTGTGCTTCACGTTTTGTTAATTCAGTTTTCAATCGAGCGATTGTACGACGAGTGTGACGAATTGTTAGTGGGTTCTCCAAAGGAGATACCGCGTGTGTCAACTTCATTTTTTCCAATTGCTCAGTTAAGTTCGCTGTTTGCGTTTTTAACTCTTCGACTGATGCTTTGCTGATTTCTTGTTGCTTCATGATTTCTTATTTTCCTGGTACAACATAATCGTTACGCGTAACGAATTTACATTTCACCGGCAATTTCTGAGCAGCCAAACGCATTGCTTCTTTTGCAGTTTCGTACGGTACACCGTCTGCTTCGAACAAGATACGTCCTGGTCTAACTACTGCTACCCAGTGACTTGGAGCTCCTTTTCCCTTACCCATACGTACCTCAGCTGGTTTAGCTGTTACTGGTTTGTCTGGGAAGATACGGATCCATACTTTTCCTTCACGTTTCATGTATCGAGTAACGGCGATACGCGAAGCTTCGATCTGGCGAGATGTGATCCATCCTGGTTCCAAAGTCTTTAGCCCGAATGATCCGAAAGATACAGTGCTTCCTCTGTGAGCAAGACCTCTATTTCGTCCCTTCTGCGCTTTTCTAAATTTGGTTCTTTTCGGTTGTAACATTTCTGTTCAATTTTGTAGTTCTACTTCTTTGGTCTTCTTCTAGAACCTCCACCTTTTCTATCTCCGCGTCCTCCGCCTTTTCCTGGCTTCTGACCGACATTAGGTGAAAGATCACGCTTTCCATATACTTCACCTTTACAGATCCAAACTTTGATTCCAAGTCGACCGTAAGTAGTGTGTGCTTCAGAAAGAGCGTAATCGATGTCCGCTCTGAACGTATGTAACGGAGTACGTCCATCTTTGTACATCTCAGTTCTTGCCATCTCAGCACCATTCAAACGTCCAGAGATCTTCACTTTGATTCCCTCTGCACCCATTCTCATTGTGCTTGCGATAGCCATTTTGATTGCTCTACGGAAAGAGATACGTGCTTCCAACTGACGAGCGATTCCATCTGCTACCAAGCGCGCATCCAATTCTGGACGTTTCACTTCGAAGATATTGATTTGGATTTCTTTCTTCGTCAATTTTTTCAACTCCTCTTTCAGTTTGTCAACCTCTTGACCACCTTTCCCGATAATTACTCCCGGACGTGCAGTGTTGATAGTAACGGTTACCAACTTAAGTGTACGTTCGATCACAATTTTCGCGATACTTGCTCTAGATAAACGAGCTCGAAGGTATCTTCGGATCTTGTCGTCTTCAACGAGCTTATCACCGTAGTTATCACCTCCATACCAGTTAGATTCCCATCCGTGGATGAAACCTAATCTATTTCCAATTGGATTTGTTTTCTGTCCCATTTATCTAAAATTATTCAGCGTTCTTAGCGTCAACGACGATGTGAACATGATTTGATCTTTTTCTAATTCTGTGAGCACGACCTTGTGGAGCAGGTTGAATACGTTTCAACATAGTTCCTCCGCTTACTTCGATAGTTTTCACAAAAAGTGTTTCTTCTTCGATACTTTTATCTTCATTCTTTTGTTCCCAATTGGCAATTGCAGAACGAAGTAATTTCTCCAAGCTAGTAGACGCATCTTTAGCGTTGTGTTGCAATATGTTTAAAGCCTTGTTTACCTCAACTCCACGAATAAGATCTGCAACCAATCTCATTTTTCTTGGGGCGATAGGAGAATTATTCAATTTCGCGAATGCGATTGATTTATTCGCCTCTTTTCTGGCTTCTGCTGTTAGTCTTTTTCTAGCACCCATAATCCGCTATTTTATCTTTTCTTATCTTTTTTATTCCCAGCGTGACCACGGAAGTTACGCGTTGGAGCGAATTCCCCCAATTTGTGACCTACCATGTTTTCACTTACGAATACAGGAATAAATTTATTTCCATTATGCACTGCGAATGTTAATCCAACAAAATCAGGAGTAATAGTACTCGCTCTTGACCATGTTTTGATAACAGACTTGCTACCTGACTCTTGTGCCTCATCTACTCTTTGAAGTAGCTTATAGTGCACAAATGGTGGTTTCTTTAATGAACGACTCATATCCTACTTATTTTTTGCGTTTTTCAACAATGAATTTATCTGAATACTTCTTCTTCGCACGTGTTTTGTATCCCTTAGCAGGAACACCATTACGTGATCTTGGGTGTCCTCCAGAGTTACGACCTTCACCACCTCCCATTGGGTGATCAACTGGGTTCATAACTACACCACGAACGCGTGGACGACGACCTAACCAGCGCGTACGACCTGCTTTACCAGAAACCGTCAAACTGTGTTCAGAATTAGAAACAGACCCGATTGTTGCTAAACAAGTAGTCAAAATCATTCTAGTTTCACCAGAAGGCATTTTAACGATTGCATAACGTCCATCACGAGCGTTTAATTGAGCATAAGTTCCAGCTCCACGAGCAATAGAACCACCTTTACCAGGCTTTAATTCGATGTTGTGGATAACAGTTCCTAGAGGAATGTCAGCCAAGAACATCGCGTTTCCTACGTTAGGAGTAGCCTCTTTACCAGACATTACTGTATCCCCAACTTTTAGTCCTTCAGGAGCGATAATGTAACGCTTTTCTCCATCAGCGTAATACAAAAGCGCGATGCGAGCTGTACGGTTTGGATCGTACTGGATCGCTTTAACCGTAGCAGGAACACCATGCTTTTCTCTCTTGAAGTCAATTACACGGTACTTTTGCTTATGACCACCACCAATGTAGCGCATAGTCATTCTACCGTCATTGTTACGACCACCGGACTTACTACGACCTTTCACAAGGCTCTTTTCAGGAGCACGTTGTGTAATGTCTTTGTAGTCACTAATGACCTTGTGTCTTTGCCCTGGAGTTGTAGGCTTGAATTTTTTAAGACTCATCTTTTAGTTCTTAAAAGTTATTAAACAAATCAATCGTCTCTCCATCTGCAACCGTAACGATGGCTTTTTTCCATTGCTTGTTACGTTGCTCAACGATACCTCTATTCGTATATTTCGTAGAGGATTTACCACCGCCATAATTCATGGTACGTACTTCAGTTACCTGAACTCCGTACATGTTCTCGACGGCATTTTTTATTTCAATCTTGTTGGCCTTCTTATCTACTTGGAATGTAAAACGGTTCATGTTTTCACTCAAAGCTGTTGCTTTTTCCGAGATAATTGGCTTTTTAATAATACCTGCTTTCATCATCAATTAGTTTAAGATCTTTTCGATCGCTTCAATTGAACTTTTCGCCATTACTACTTTTTGAGCGTTCAACACATCGTATGTGTTTACTGAATCAGCAGTTACGACTTTTACTTTCTTAAGGTTACGCGAAGACAAGTAAACGTTGTCGTTCTTCTCACCTAAAATCATCAACACTTTGTTGTTGTCGATCTTCAAATCTGCCAAAAGGCCTTTGAAATCAGCTGTTTTCACTGCATCAAATTTCAAATCATCGATTACCATAAGGTCTTCAGATTTCAATTTGTATGCGAATGCTGATTTACGTGCCAAACGCTTCAATTTCACGTTCAATTTGAAGTGGTAGTTACGTGGGCGTGGTCCGAAGATACGTCCTCCACCAACACGAGTACCCGACTTGATAGAACCGGCACGTGCTCCACCTGTTCCTTTTTGTTTTTTGATTTTTCGCGTAGATCCGTTGATCTCACCTCGCTCTTTCGCTTTGTGTGTCCCTTGACGACGATTTGCCAAATGTTGTTTAACATCTAGGTAAATAGCGTGATCGTTTGGCTCAATTCCAAATACGTCATCCGACAAGTTAACTGACTTCGAAGTAGCTTTTCCTTTTGCACTAATTACTTTTACTTCCATTACTTCTCAATTAGAACTGTTGAACCTTTGTGACCTGGAACTGATCCCTTCACAACTAATAAATTCTTATCTGCAAGCACTTTCAATACTTGAAGGTTTTCCACTTTTACGTTGGCGTTCCCCATCTGTCCTGCCATGCGCATTCCTTTGAATACACGTGCTGGGTAAGATGCAGCTCCAATCGATCCTGGCGCACGTAATCTGTTGTGCTGACCGTGAGTAGACTGTCCAACCCCACCAAAATTGTGACGTTTAACAACCCCTTGGAAACCTTTTCCTTTTGATGTTCCTGCAACAGTAACAAACTCACCTTCCTCGAAGATGTCAACTTGTACTGTATCACCGAGATTCAATCCTTCAAAACCATCAAACTCAGCGAGCTTCGCTTTAGGTTCTGTGTTAGATTTCTTAAAATGACCTTTCAACGCGTTTGGAGTGTTTTTTTCTTTACGCTCTCCAAAACCTAGTTGAATGGCATCGTAACCATCTCTGTCTTGTGTTTTGATCTGAGTGACCACACAAGGACCAGCCTCTATCACCGTGCATGGCATTGCTTTACCCTCGGCACTGTAGATGCTAGTCATTCCGACTTTTTTACCAATAATCCCTGGCATTGTTTCTACTTGTTTTTGTTATTAATTATTGAAGGTTGGTGACTTCGACTTCGCTCAGTCACCAACCTTTTTCAATATTCCTTATACTTTGATTTCTACGTCTACACCACTTGGCAACTCCAAACGCATCAATGCATCAACAGTCTTTGAAGAAGAACTGTAGATATCCATCAAACGCTTGTAAGAAGACAATTGAAACTGCTCACGTGCTTTTTTGTTAACGTGTGGAGATTTCAATACTGTGTAGATGCGTTTGTGTGTTGGAAGTGGAATTGGTCCACTTACTACCGCACCTGTAGATTTCACTGTTTTCACGATCTTTTCAGCAGACTTGTCTACCAAGTTGTGATCGTATGATTTCAATTTAATTCTGATTTTTTGACTCATCTTTCAATAAATTATGCGGTAACACCTTTTACTTTGTCCACTACTTCTTTAGCAATGTTTGCTGGAGCTTCAGCGTAGTGAGAGAACTCCATACTTGACGTTGCACGTCCTGATGACATTGTTCTCAATTGCGTTACGTATCCAAACATTTCTGACAATGGAACATCCGCTTTAACTACTTTCGCTCCATTTTTATCATCCATTCCTCTCATCACACCACGACGACGGTTCAAGTCACCTACGATGTCACCCATGTTTTCTTCTGGAGTAACAACCTCCAATTTCATCATAGGCTCAAGAAGAACTGGTCCTGCTTTTGGCAATGCCGATTTGAACGCCATTTTAGCTGCCAATTCGAACGACAATTGATCTGAATCGACCGCGTGGAAAGATCCATCTTTCAATGTTACTTTCATTGCGTCCATTTCGAATCCTGCCATTACACCATTCTTCATTGATTCTTTGAATCCTTTTTCTACAGAAGGGATGAATTCTTTTGGAATGTTACCACCTTTAATTTCGTTGATGAATTCCAATCCAACTTTTGTTTCGTCAGTTTGTGGTTCAATAACAACCACGATGTCTGCGAATTTACCTCGTCCACCAGATTGTTTCTTGTACACTTCTCTGTGATCAACTGGCATTGTGATGTTCTCACGGTAGTTTACTTGAGGAGCACCTTGGTTTACCTCTACTTTAAACTCACGCTTCAAACGATCGATAATGATATCCAAGTGCAACTCACCCATTCCTGAGATAATTGTTTGCCCTGAATCCTCGTCTGTACGAACTTGGAACGTTGGATCTTCTTCAGCCAATTTAGCCAAACCAACACCCAATTTATCTGAATCTGCTTGAGTTTTAGGCTCAATAGCAACCCCGATTACTGGATCTGGGAAGTCCATTGATTCCAAAACGATTGGTGCATCTTCTGCACACAAAGTATCTCCAGTTTTGATGTCTTTAAATCCAACAAGCGCCGCGATATCTCCAGCACCAAGCACATCAATTTGATTTTGCTTGTTTGCGTGCATTTGGAAGATACGTGAGATACGCTCTTTTTTACCTGTACGTGTATTCAATACGTAAGATCCAGCTGGCAATTTACCAGAGTAAGCACGTGTAAAACACAAACGACCTACGAATGGGTCAGTTGCAATTTTAAATGCCAACGCTGCGAAAGGCTCCTCGTAAGATGGCTTACGTGATGCAGGCTCATCTGTTTTAGGGTTTGTACCTTCAATTGCTTCAACGTCCATTGGTGAAGGAAGAATTTCCATTACCATATCCAACATTGCTTGTACACCTTTGTTTTTAAAGGCAGATCCACACATCATTGGAACAACTTTTCCAGCGATAGTAGCTTCACGCAAACAATCCAAGATTTCTCTTTCTGTAATAGAAGCAGGATCTTCGAAGAATTTCTCCATCAATGATTCTGACTCGTCGAATTCAGCAACTGCCTCCAACAACTCTTCTCTTAATTGTGTTGCTTCATCAAGGATATCAGCAGGAATATCGATTTCTTGGAAAGTCATTCCCATATCTTCTTCATTCCAAACAATTCCACGGAAGTTGATCAAGTCAACCACTCCTTTGAAATCGTCTTCAGCTCCGATATTGATTTGCAATGGCAACGCGTGAGAACCAAGCATTTCTTTTACTTGCTTACATACGTTTAAGAAATCAGCACCTTGACGGTCCATTTTGTTTACGAAACCGATACGAGGAACGTTGTAGTTGTTTGCCAATCTCCAGTTTGTTTCAGATTGAGGCTCAACACCATCAACAGCTGAAAACAAGAATACCAAACCATCAAGTACACGTAAAGAACGGTTCACCTCAACGGTGAAGTCAACGTGACCTGGGGTATCGATAATGTTAACGTGGTATTGTTGATCGCGGTAGTTCCAGTTCAATGTAGTTGCAGCAGAAGTAATCGTGATACCACGCTCTTGCTCTTGCTCCATCCAGTCCATTGTAGCACCACCGTCGTGTACCTCACCAATTTTATGGTTCACTCCTCCGTAATAAAGGATACGCTCGGTTGTAGTCGTTTTACCGGCATC
>JABXHO010000138.1 GCA_013373595.1 Flavobacteriales bacterium
ACGGTAGCGATGTTTGGACAGGAACGGAATTCAATTGGTTGGCTCATCATGGAGTTGATTTCTACGAAATTCAGGTCGATACAAGCGTCAACTTCAACTCTCCAGCGTTCCAAAATGATGTGGAAGCGTATATCAATACAAGTAGTTTAAACAACGATACGGAGGAGTTTGTTGATGATATGCTCTTTGGCGAAACATACTATTGGCGCGTTCGAGCCATCAATGCGGTGGATACGTCTGCTTGGACAACCGAAATGGTGACCACACGCGACTACGTAACGTTATACTCTCCCGCAGATTTTGCTGTGAACGTTTCGACTACGGGTATTAATTTGAACTGGAATTCGCATCATGGTGTTGATTTCTACGAATTAGAGTGGGATACAACAAACACATTCAACTCGGGGCAACTTCAGAATGTCCTCAAAACATACATCAACATAGCAACGAGCAACAACGATACTCAACATTCAACGGGAACGTTAACGGCGAATACCGTTTATTTCTGGAGAGTTCGAGCGATCAACGCTATCGATACTTCTGCCTGGACGATGCGGGTATTTTCAACTGGAAGCACACCGATTCTTGTTCCACAAATCCCGTCACTCATCGCGCCAGCTAACAATGCTATACAGGTGTCAAACCCCGTTAATTTCGATTGGGGAAATACGGCCAATACAGCATATTACGAGCATCAATACAGTCTGGATCCAACATTTTCCACAACTACTTCGAACTTAACAAGTACTTCCGATTACTCGACAGGAGGATTACAAATCGACACGGTTTATTACTGGCGAGTGCGAAGCGGATCGAATGGATACCTTTCCGATTGGTCGCCAGTGTGGGAGTTTAACACCTACGCCTGCTCACCGACAAGCTCCTCTCAGGACGTCTCCATTTGCGAAAGCTATTTTTGGAACGGCACAAGTTACAACAGCTCAGGAACCTACACGGCAACATTGACAAACTCACAAGGGTGCGATAGTATTGCAACGTTGAACTTGGTGATATTGAACTCTTCCTCAAGTGTAGACACACAAACAGCATGTGATAGCTATACATGGATTGATGGGAACACCTACACGGTATCGAATAACACGGCAACATTTATACTACCCAATGCGGCAGGTTGTGACTCAGTCATAACACTCGATTTAACGATCAATACAATCAATATATCGGTTACGCAATCCGGAGAAGTGTTAACAGCAGATGAAACAGGCGCAACTTACCAATGGTTCGATTGTGGAACACAAACCAATATCTCGGGAGAAACGAACCAGACCTTCACGGCAACGTCAAATGGAAGCTATGCAGTGATTGTCACGAAAAATGGATGTACCGATACTTCAACGTGTATGAATGTTTCTGGAATTGGACTTTTTGAAAATGATTTCGGTTCAAGCCTGAGCGTTTACCCGAACCCAACCGATGGAAACCTTGCCATTGACCTTGGTAATAACTATGCTGAAGTATCCATCAAGTTAATGGACCTCAATGGAAAACTGATTGAAACAAAGAACTTCGGTGAAGGTCAAGAATTCCAATTAGAAATTGACGAACCTGCAGGAGTGTACATCATGCGCATTGAAGCAGAAAACAAGCTTGCAACGATCAGGTTGATAAAGAAATAGGAGGGTTACTTCAAACGAAAATGAAATCGGTGTTTCGAAAGGAGCACCGATTTTTTATTCAGCTTTGCTTCCTGAATGAGCATCTTCCTGCCACTTAAATAGTTCTATATTTGCGGTAAACCAGACCATTCCCGATCAATACGCACACAATGAAATTTACTTTTCTATTTGCTTTTTGCCTCCTCATGTGGAATTGCACAGCAAGTTTCGCTCAGTCCACTGAGAAAAATGATCGCTCTGTCAATCAAATGGAGTTGAGAAGAAAGTCAAAAGACATATTGAAGAAATCCATTCAAGTAAGTCGAACAAACATAGAGGAAGCAAAAAACTTAGCGCTTGAAGGGCTAATGTTTGCAAAGAAAAGTGAAAGTGATAGCCTCATTTTGAACGCTTCAAAAACATTGGGGATCTTGTACAAGATGCTGGAAAACATTGATTCTTCGCAGTATTATTCAAAACTGGGTATTCAGTATGCCGACAAAATGGATAACAAGCGGGTAGCGGCAACACTCACAACTTTGGTGGCAAATACCTATACCGAAAGTGGTCAGTACGAAACAGCGTACACTTATTTTTATGATGCCGAACAACGCTACAGTGTTCTAAATCGCGATTCCATTGATCCCACCTATTTTTACTTTAAAATCAACAAGGCCAATCTGTTTAATAGCTTAACGCTTTACGATTTAATGCTGGAAGAGTTATTCGATGCCCAACGAACTGCGGACAGCATTGCAGACACGAATTTCACGACCCAAATACTGGGTAGCATTGCGATTGGATACAAGCATTACGGCGACCTTAAGAAGTCAACGGAGTACAGCAAGAAATCATTGAATTACGTGGCACATGGAGAGCTAGACGAAGCAATTATCCTTACCAATATTGGGAACAATTTCTCAAGAATGAAAGAGGTGGATTCGGCTCTCTACTATTATGGTGAAGCACGAAAAATCTACACAGATCGAAATGCGGGTGATGTTTCTTTTTGTCGATTGGATTTGAACGTTGCAGAAATGTATTTGGAAAACGACCGCGCGAATG
>JABXHO010000166.1 GCA_013373595.1 Flavobacteriales bacterium
GGTTGATCATGCCGTGCGGAGTAAGTTCATTCGACCCAAATTTCTCCGTCAGTCGCTCCACGGCAATGTGGTTTTTTACTTTGCCTAAATGAAGTCGCGCGGGAATGCCTACACCACGTAAAGCGGCGATCAGCAAAATGGATTTTTCTACACAATTCCCCGTTTTTTTATTGGCAATAACGCTGGCTCTATAGTTTTCAGGCGTTAAACTGATGTCGTATGGATCGTATTTCCAATCGTCGCGCACTTTGGTATAAAGGGCGATTGCCTTTTCTTTATCCGACAGCTCTTCCTTGTTGAAAGGAGCAATGAGTGCTTGAATCGAGGGATCTTCGAAATCAAAAAAGAAAGATGCGTTGAGATAATTCATGTCCATATAAAGTTACAAAATTCCCAATACAATTATGCAAGCATAAGACATTTAAACGAGAAAACGTCCTTTAATCAATAAAGCGAATAGGTTAACGTTTAAAAATGAACCACATAGGAACATAGGTCATGAATGAACAAGCTAACCCCTCAGGTTAACACAAAACAATGGCAATCAACATCTATGAACGACTATGTTACTATGTGGTTAAAAAACAGGAACGAATAACTCAAATCTGAGAAAAACGAACCACATAGAAACATAGGTCATGAATGAACAAGCTAACCCCTCAGGTTAACTCAAAACAATGAAAAAACAAGCTCTATGAAAGACTATGTTTCTATGTGGTTAAAAAAACAGGAACGAATAACTCATGTAATAGCCTTCAACCAATCTTGATTGGCAGAAACCATTTTTCGACTTTTCGTATCAAACAGGCCAAAGGTGAACGTTGCTTCGGAACACGTAATGCCTTTGCTATTGGTCATCCATTGCTTAATGGTTCCAATTTTTGAATCGTACTTTGTCGTTTGCGAATGAATTTGAACGACATCGCGTAAGCGAAGCTCCTTTAAGAAACGAATGTTTATTTCTAGAATGATTGGTCCCAATCCCGTTTCTTTCACCTTTTGTAAACCATATCCGTTTTCGGTGATCAACTCCCAACGCGCTTCTTCGTACAATTGAAGATACGTGGCGTTGTTTACATGACCAAACGTATCTAGGTGATGTTCCTTAATGGTGATTTCGTAGGTGAAAATTCTGTTTTCCATGAATAACTCATTCTTCAATTAAAATCTAAACGTCACACCTCCCAATACTTGGAAGCTTTGCACAGGATAGTTGTACCAACGGTTGTAGCGTTGAGATGCTAAATTGTTCGTTTGAACAAAGGCAGAAATTCGTGGATTGTAGCGGTACTCAACACCGAGGTTGGCATCCGCTAAGAATCCGAGCGACTGAATGTACTGACCGTTTTCTTCTGTTACTCCTTCGCCTGGAGCATATACCAAAGCACGTCTTCCTTGCTCTAGGTTCAAGTCCAAGTTGAAAAGGAACTTATCGAACAAGTTGTATGATCCGCGAAGAATTACCTCCAAATTCGGACGGTTCCATGCGTAGCTGTTGTTCACCAAATTATACGAAGTATATCGAACAATCGCATCCGTTTTGATTTTCTCTTTTATCTGGTAAGAAATACTTCCTTCCAATGTGGCTACGTTTGCAGTGTCGTAGATTACTCCAAACTTATTTCCAAGAGAGAATGTTGTATCTGTAACGAACATGGCAAGATCTTTCACATTCGCGAAACTCGCTCCTAGATTGAAGCTAATGCGCTTACTCAATGTTCCTTTGATTCCTCCATAGAAATCAATGGCTTTGTGCTCGTTGCGTAGTTCAACATTTGATCGCAAGAACTCGTTTTCGCGTGTGAGCGATTTGTAGGTCGTTTGCGTCAAGCCTCCACGAAGTCCAACATAAGGAATAAACAAGTCGTTTAACATGCTGTATTTCACTTCTGCGATTGGATAGATGTGTGCACGTGTTTTCTCGCGCGCATCAAACACAATATCCATTCCTACTTTCGCTTTGAAGCGATCATCCATAAATTGTGTGGTGATAGTTGGCTTCAAATTCACGATCGTATTGTTTTGTACAAACCCCGTATCGAGTGGGTTGGTATAGGTTGAGTCGAGGACGCCGTATTTGTAACCATTCCAACGTACGTTGAAGTCCAATGCGTAGATTTCTCGTCCCAATTTGTACCAGGCATTCGATTTGACATCAAAGGCATTTTCGCGCGCTCTCCAATCGGAGAAGTTCTCGCGTTCTGGTTTCATTCCATTGAAGTTGTTGTAGAGAATACCAACCCCAAAATTCAAGGTCGCACTGTCTTTTTTATGCGAAGCATACGAGAAATCAAATCCAGTGTCGTTGAAACGTTGGTTCAAACTGTCGCTGCCAAGCGCAATGGTATCGGAAATTCCGTAGTAATGCAGTCCTTGGTTGTTGTAGTGGAAATTTCCACGCAAGGTATAGCGGCGCTCGTTGATTCCTCCGTACAAATCAAACTTTGTTCGATCGAAGGTTGAGTTTTGCAAGCCTGTGAAATCGCCCCAGTTACTCAAGTGCTTCAAGTGTGCTCCGTACAAGAACTTGCGCGAACGTGTTGCATCGAAATATACTTCGCCGAGTGGCATGATTCCGCCAGTGGCAAAATCCGTTCCTACGCCTAACTTCACGTACGTGTTGTAGAGTTTGGCGAGTTTATCAACCGTTCGAATGGAAACGGGGCTAATTTGGTTCACTTCCGCATCTGTTTGATACTTCAAAGGAAGAAGAGGATACTCAACAACAGCCATGGGAATGGTTGTGTCAATCACGTGTGGACTGAGTGCCATTCGGTAGGCAGGATCAATCTTTCGCGTTCCTGTTCCAATAATTTCGGTGTCAACGCCACCTCCTTGTGCATTTGCCGATGTACTAACGGCCAGAAATGCGATGAATGTTACTACTAACTGTTTCATAATGCTTCTTATTGTCCGTCGTTAATATCAATAATTGGGTTCGTGTCTGGCTGGAGGTTCTTCGGTTGATTTTTCAACTGCATCAACTCATCCCAGAGCAAATTCGCTTCGTCGAGAATACCGTCGTCGGTAACTTTGTAGTGATCGAGTACAGATCTTAACGTTTGTTCCGCATCGAAGAGTTTGTCTTGCGCCATGTACACACGTGTGCGTAGAATCAACGACTTGGCAATCCAGTAGTTGTACGCTGGCTTCATTTTCAACAACTTCGTTACTTCTGCATCAGCCTCTGGATAATCTCCTTTCTTGAAATACAACTCAGCCAACGAGTGTCTAGCCTGTGCCGCACGTTCGGTTGTTGTATTCGAAATGATCCATTCCAAAGCAGGTTTCGCTTCATTGAATCGGTTCAAGTGATAATTCGCCATTCCTTTGGAATAGTACGCTTCAATTTTCACCTCTTGTTTGATTTGCGAACTCGCTAACACTTTGTCTGCATACTGACTGGCACTTGCCCAATTTTCCGTGAGGAAGTAACTTCTCATCAAACCAACACGTGAATTGTACAAGATTTCAGGGTCTCCCTGACTCACGGTTTCCACACGGTTGTAGTATGGAATTGCCTCAGCATATTGTCCGTTGTTGTACAAGTGCTTTGAAACGAGAACGGCTGCATTTTGCGTAAACTGCGTGTTTGGACCATCCAATGTTTCTATGTAGAGTTGAATCGCTAATGCTTCGTCTCCCAGCTCATAATGACAGTGAGCCAAGTAGTTTTTCACCTCATTTGTATAACGTCCGTTCGGGAATTTCGACAAGTATTTTTCGAACTTAGGAATCGCATTCGTGTAGCGCTGTGTTTCTGCTACGGTACTATCCGCGAAGGTTTGCATCGCAGGAATGTAGTACAAGTTTTCTTGTTCGCTTGGGTCCAATTGGAAGCAAGGATATGTTTGGGCAAGCCCTTCGATTCGTTCAGGCTCGTTCATGAGCAAGTACAGCTCTTTCAAACCTAAAGCAACACGCTCACACACTTTTTGATCACTTCCGTATTGTGCCATGATCGCTTTGTATCCTTGTTCTGCCTTTGTGTATTTTCCTTGTTTTGCATCGATATCCGCAATGTTGATTTTCGCTTCCATTACTAAGTTCGATGAAGGGTATTCATTCACAATACGCTCGTAGTATTGCTTTGCCTTATCAAAACGTACATCTGATTTGTAGCTTTCTGCCACGTCGAAAATAGCACGAAGGAGATAATCCGATTCTGGATAACCATTGATGAGGTCTAGTAGCTTGCTAATGCGATCATTCATTCTCCCAGCGAAACCATAGGTTCTAGAAAGGTAGTACAATGCCTGATCTTCAAAACCAGCTTTTAGGTTGATGACCTCTTGGTAGTTTTGTGCCGCCAAGTCATTTTTCTTCATGATATAGTTGGCATCCGCAATTCGCATGTACGCATCCGATTTCTTGCGTTTGTTCGTTGGGTTCGATTGTAGATAGCTGCGGAAAGCTTCAATCGCCTTGGTTGATTCAACCGTTCCGTCTTCTTTCGCTTCACCTTTTTTCACGTAGCAGTATCCTATGTTGTATTCTGCTTCTTGCTTGAGAACTGGCGACATGGTTGCCGGCATGGCAATAAATGCTTGGTAACCGCTAATGGCATCGTCGTATTTTTTCAAACGGTAATTCGCATCTGCTGTCCAGTAAGCGGCTTTTCCAGAAATTTGCGTGTCTACAGGGTATCGTTTCACCAAATCGAATGATTGAATGGCTCCTGTGAAATTGTTTTTCTGATAACGATCAACACCTTGATTGAAAGCCACCAATTGATATGCTGTTTTTAGTTTGATGTCTTTGTTCGGAATTTTATCCAATGATTTCAATGCCTTCTCGTAGTTGTTTGTGCTCGTGTACACATTTACGAGGTATTGATACACATCGTCGCGTCTATCCGAGTTCGGATATTTGTTCAAATACATCTCGAACGCTTCAACTGCCTCATCGTATGGGTTAATGTCCAATTTGTAGGATAAAATCGCGTAGTTGAACAATGCATCTTCCTGAACAACATCATTGGCATCAATGAATGCGGCTTTTTCAAAAGCAGAGCGAGCGGATACTTTTTCGTCCGCCTTCAGCATACACTCAGCAATGTGATAGTAGGCAATTTGTCCGAGCGAATCAGGAACTTTCGTTACACGGTCGAACATGCGAATCGCTTTGTCGCAGTTGCCACTTTTGTAATAGGCGTAGCCCAAGGTGTAATCCTCATCGCGTGTTGTTTTGGTAGCACGATCGTAATCTTCCAAGTACGGAACAGCTTTGCTGTACTCACCAATACGGTAATACGCATCACCAATTAAGTGGTTCATATCCTGTTCGTTCACTACGTTGTCGTTGTTCGTGAGTCGACTTGCGTATTGGGTTACCTTGTCATATTTGCCTTCCAAATAATAGATTTGTGCGATGTAATACACCACGACCTTTCCGAATTTCTCATCGTCTTCTAATTTCAAGAATCCTTCGAGAGCAGTTTCGTATTGACGGTATTGGTACGCAATGTGCGAGTAGTAGTACAAAGACGGCTTCGCGTATTGCGTTGTGCCATCTTTTGCTTCGTAAAAAGCATCGCGCGCATTGTTGAGTTGTTCCTCTTTGAAGTAAGAATACCCTAATTTGAAGAAGAATTCTTCTCGATCTTCTTCTTCGATATCATTTGAACTCAGTTTATTGAACCAAACGAGGGCGTCTTCATACTTTTTCTTGTAAAAATGGAACTTCCCTAAACGGAAATAGATATCCTTTTTGTAAATGCTTTCTGGATAATTTTTATTGAAGGTTTCCAGCAAAGTGATTGCATCGTTGTTGTACAGTTCCAGAGCAGAAATGGCCTCGTAATACGATGCTTTTACGTAAAAAGGGTCATTTTTGGCATCAAATCCGTCCAAAAAAGTCCGAAAAGTTCTACGCGCGGCACCATATTGTTCTTTTTCAAACAACTCCTCACCACGGTAATATTCCGCATATTCACCACTGTATTTATCGGAAGTTTGCCCGTATACCGTGGTACACAGAGCCAAAATCACGAATAGAAAGTATCTACTCATACTAATTGTTTTAAGTTATCAACTTTAATGTAAAATTAGACCTCTTTATTTGGGGAAAGAGACGAGCGATACTAAAGTTTTAAACGCAAATCTGTTAAGATTATTTCAGAGCGAAACATAAATAGTGCCAAGGAATTGCTCACCTTTACACAAGTTGACTTTTATGAGCAATATAATCGAAATACGCGAAGGAAAAATTTTGCAGAAGGGAAATCCTGTTCTGAAGGACGTGAACGTTGAGATTCGTTCCGATGAATTCGTCTACCTAATTGGAAAAACTGGAAGTGGAAAAAGTAGCCTTCTCAAAACCTTGTACGGCGAATTGCGACTATCCGAAGGAACGGGTTCTGTGGCTGGCTTCGACCTCGTTTCCCTAAAGCGAAAGCAAATTCCGGAATTGCGAAGAAGTTTAGGCATCGTTTTTCAAGATTTTCAATTGCTCACCGATCGTTCGGTTCTAAAAAACTTGCTCTTCGTGATGGGAGCTTCAGGTTGGAAAGACAAAAAATTGATGAATGCTCGAGCGGAAGAAGTACTTACCATGGTTGGACTCAAAGGAAAAGGGAACGCGATGCCGTTTGCCCTGTCTGGAGGAGAGCAACAACGTGTGTCCATTGCGCGAGCGCTGATCAATAAGCCAAAACTGATTCTAGCCGACGAGCCAACAGGAAACCTCGACCCCGAGACCTCTGGAGAAGTAATGCAATTGTTGATTGCGGTTGCCAAAGAACAAGGAGCGACGATTTTAATGGCCACACACGACATGTCTATGGTAGAAAAGTTCCCAGGAAGAATCCTCAGAGTGGAGAACGAAACGGTACGTGAAATCAATACCATGCATCAGTTCGATCCGTTTTCGGAGTTTACAGCGGAGTAGGGTCGATTATTCGATGCGCTTCGCTTTCAGATTTTCTGACTGCCAGAAGAAATATATTTCGTTAGCTTCCGACTATCCGACTATCCGACTATCCGACTATCCGACT
Source organism: Flavobacteriales bacterium (assembly GCA_013373595.1). Classification (GTDB taxonomy): domain Bacteria; phylum Bacteroidota; class Bacteroidia; order Flavobacteriales_D; family Crocinitomicaceae; genus UBA4466. The sequence goes on from JABXHO010000166.1 coordinate 6,995, forward strand.
ATCCGACTATCCGACTATCGAACTATTCCTTCACAAACTGCGCTGAAGCTGCCCCTTGACGAATCAAGTAAATACCTGGATTCAAATTGCGAACGTCAATTTTGTTCGACCCATCCAATGACCAATTAGACAGCTGTTTCCCCGAAAGATCAAAGATGAAGATTGGCTCATCGCTTTGATGATCAGAAGACAAGTATAGAAAATCGCCTGTTGGATTTGGTGCTAAAATAATTGACTGCTTTTTTGAAATCTTTCCTGCAGCAGCAAAACGCAAGTCACTATCAATGAAGTTTGGAATACTTACTTGTGAATTTCCGGTGAGGGGAACATAATCAGAAACAAAATTGCAACTTGTACCAGGAAGGTCAGGGTCTGTGATTGCTGCAAGACTTTGGTATTCTTTCAAAGAGAAGTAGATTTTGAGGTCAGGCCCCAATTGCATTGGTCCCGAAACACCTGCGCTACTCGAGCCAAGAAGCACTTTACTCGCAGGAATGTCCGTTGCCATTAAATCATACTGGAATACATCGCCGTTTGGGCCGAGCTCTCCCATGTAAAAGAAGCGCCCACTTGGAGAAAAGGCTCTGCCCCATCCGCCCCAACCAAACGAATTGGTGAAACCAAGATTGATGGGATTTGAAATGACTCCAGTCGCATTGTCGAAATCAAAAATATTGTCGTCTTGCGCTAAACGATCGCCTTGAACGGAAAACTTGATCTGGCCACTGTTGTGAAGTCCGCTACCAATGTTGTACGTGGTTGGTGAAGAAATTCCAGTTGGTGTTACATGCATTACGTAGAATGTGTTTCCACTACTCGAATGAACAACAAGCCAATGACCTGTTCCCTCAGCATCTTCAGTGGCCGTCATTCCTTCTGCCAATGGAGAAGGAGGAGGATCAAGTACAGGATCTCCAACAAGTGTCAAATCTCCTAAACCACCATCCAGTGACATATCCACAATTGAAACCCTTACTCCAACTGGGGTTGGTGATGCACCAATGGTGAAAAGGTAATATTCCGTTGCAGATTTTTGAATGATCAATGACGATTGTGGTGAGCTGTCAGAACCAGTAAGTCCAGTGATATCTCCATTTGGCATTAATTCATGGTTTCGGTTCCAAACTCCTCCTGGCCATGGATTGTTTGAATCGCCACCGCCATTGGTGTAAAACAGCAGGTTTCCAGCTTCATCGGACATGGTGGCTGAACCTTCTTCACAGATCATGTCAGAATCAGGTGTTGCAACGGGAGATCCCGTCGTAAATTCCATGGAAGCAAACCAGCCGAAGTACCAGTGGTTCATCGTTCCGCCATGTTGGGCAAAAAGTGATTGTGCGTTAAAAATGCAACTGAAAGCAAAGGTAAATACCAAAGTCTTTTTCATAATGGAAAGGTGTTTAGTTGTAAAGTTAGATAAACACAACGTCCAGTTTGTGTACAAATTGTTACGATTCGATGAAAATTATACAGGTCAATTTCTGGTTCGCTTTATCCAGCTCGGCAACACAATAGCGCCAATAAATAAGTACGGGAAGTACGAAATCAACCTCCAAAGAATGGCCATTCCTGCGAGTAGGATCGCCGTTGCGCCAAAATCGCCTAACAGTTCGCCAAACGCATATTCAGCTACGCCACTGCCACCCGGAGTTGGAGTTACGAGCATAAACAACCACAAAACGAGTTGTTTTCCAAGTACTTTCATGTTTTCGATGAAGCCTAGATCCAAAAATGCGTTCATAATTGCGTTAATCACCAAGTAACGGGAAATCCAACTGCCACACGTGGCCAAAAACACTTTGATCCAGTGTGAGCGTTTTTCTTCCTTGAATTCTTCAGAAGCAATTTCGATGTCCTTTCCCCACTCTTTTGCAATAAAGCTCCAGCGCTTCAAAAAGGGAAGTCTAAAAATGAAGAGTAAAAATCGAGTAGCGAGTTTTGGATACCAGAAAATGGTTAAGTAGAGGAGAAGAGAGACGGAAAAAATGATCGCATATCCGCCCCAAAACCACCAAACGAGTGCTTGAGAATCTCCCTCTGGAAACAATTCGCTGTGTTGAATGAACAAGAAAACAAAGGGAATCATCAGCACATAAAACAGGTTGTCCATGAATGCTGTAATGACAACAATGGCCGTCGCTTTTCCGAAAGGAATGGTTTCTCGGTTCAAAATGAACATCGCGACAGCAGCTCCACCGACTACGCCAGGAGATAGGGCAGAGGCGAATTCCCAAATCATGATGACGTAAAAGGCAGCTTTCCAATTGAGTTTATTCTTCGTAAGTAAGCGAATGCGCACCATGTAGAAGAAATCGCGGCCAACCATAAAGAGCAAAGCACCCGCCAGCCAGAACCAAGTTGTGTTCGACCATTCAATTTGGTTTAATGCAACTGAAACGGTTTGTTGAGCGTAGTTTCCGTGATCATCTTGTTGAAAATCTGCTTCGTCGTGAACGTCCACTTCTTTGTTCTGGTTTCCATCGATCCAGGAGTGAGTGCCTGTTCCCTGTTTCACCTCGACAAAATTTACGCTAGAAACAGCGCGATACACCATCCAACTTGAAATCAACAAGCCAAGAACAACGGCAAGGGTTATCTTCCAGCCGCTAAATGCCGATTTCATCGGAGACTTCATTCCTCTTCTTCTGTTGGAACCAATTCAACCTCAACTTCCCAATTTGCACGAACTTTCGTTGTGGTTGAATAGTGGTCGATTTGTTCAGGAAGGGTACGCGATGTAAAATCTCCCGTATCCCACCTTCCATTTTGATTTTCGTCATGAATGATGTTAAACGAATAATCACCAGGAAGTAATTCAGAAACGAGTACGCGCTCGGAACTTGGTATTAATGAGAGCTCTCGAACTACGTCGCTTCCTTTTACAATTTGAAGAATAATAGGACTTGAATACGAACTGATATCCAACGAAACAATACCGTATTTTTTGGCTGAGTTTAAGGTAATCGTTCCTCGAAAAGCTTCGGAAGTTCCCGTTGTTGTGGAAAGTGCTTCTTTTTCGAATTCAAAGAGGATTTCTTGCGTTGCTCCACGCTCCACCTCAAAGGTGAGTTCGTTTTTAGCAAAACTTACTTCGTAAGGAATATGTGTTGAATCTTCGGAGTTTGAAAGACGAATCAAGCTCGTATCCACGGATTCGATGAGGTCGTTCACACGAAAAGTAAGTGCTTGACTTGGAGCAAAGGTTTTGTTTTTCTGAGTGGATTCAATACGCACCGTCCCCGCTCTTTTTGCATCAATAATTCGGAAAGTTGACGTATCGGAGAAACTAGAAGTTGTCAAAGCGATTTTACCAGAACTGAGCTCGGTCGGGTCAACAAACACGTGCAAAGTTGTTTCATCTTCCAAGTAATAGTGGTTCGAGTCGATGGCAATTCCGTCAATAGCTACCGTTGGGTCATCAATGTCTACAGTCGTTTTAAGTAAAAATGTAGCGGGAGCAACAAACTCTGCCGATGTCAATTCTGCTCTCGGTGTTGGCTTAAACTGACGAATCGGTGTTGTTAGCGTTGTGGTAGAATCGATGGTGATCAAGGAATCGGCAAAAAAACCAACTTCTTCAGTTGCTTGTGGCTGAAGGTCTTTGTTTTCATCTTGGAACGCGATGATTTTGTAGGTTCCAGGTCGTAAATATGTCAAATTTGCTTTTCCAGAACGATCAGTTTGCGCAAAGTTGACGAGACTATCTGATTTAGGGTCATACAGCGCGACAACCGTTTCAGCAATAGGTGAACGGGTATAAGCATCTACCACAGAAACAGAAAAACGCGTAGAATCCAAGGTGCTTCCCGTAGAGAAGACATATTGCATGATGGAATCATTTCGCTCCGATAAATCGCGCACGGTTTTATTGAGGTAAATGGCGTACGTTGTATTCGGACGAAGTTCTTCTTCCCACGAGAGTGTCAAGGTTTTTTTATTCATGACTGCCTTAACGGTTGCATGTGGCGGCACCATTTGAATGGAAGTCGTCGGGCTAGAAAGCGTGAAATATTCGTCAAAAGGAATTTCAACAGTGTTTCCAGTGAAGTTTACGCTTGCATTGGGCGGATTCACTTTTTCTGCAATGGGTTTTGGTGCAGACGTATCGGTCTCTCCTCCTGTAATTGTACCGACTTGGGCACAACTTGCCAGAATGAGAAAAGAAAGAAAAATTAGATAACCGTAACGAGCCATGAACACAATTGATTCAGATGCGTAGCATCTACACTGTCAAAAGTAGCGATTTCGGAACTATCCACATCGAGGACGCCAATTACTTCACCATTTTTAACGAGTGGCACCACAATTTCACTCTTCGAAAGTGAGCTACAGGCAATGTGACCTGGGAACTGCTCAACATCGTCAACGACCAATGTTTCTGCTTTCTCCCAGCTTGTTCCACAAACGCCACGTCCTTTTTGAATACGTGTACAAGCAACAGGACCTTGAAATGGACCCAATACGAGTTCATCTTCTTTTACGAGGTAAAATCCAATCCAGAAAAAGCCAAAAGCTTCCTTGAGTGCCGCTGCGACGTTCGCCAAATTGGCAACAGCATCTTTTTCGTCGCCGATCAAGGCTTGAATTTGCGGAAATAACCCTTCGTATTTCGTGGCTTTATCGCCTTCAATTTTGACTAAATCCTCTGCCATTCGTGTGTTTTTTACAAAAGTCCATTTTTTGGGTGTGTTGTGCAAGTTTTGGATGATTCAACATCTCTTTCGTTCTGTGTGAAACGAAGCTTTAATGGAAATGTGATATTTTAGCCTGATTATCACAGATGAGCAACATGAAAATTCAAATCATTAGCGACTTACATCAAGAGTTCGGCATGTCCGAGTTTTCCTTTGAGTCTGCCGATGTTGTCGTTCTGGCTGGAGATGTAAATATTGGAACGAAGGGAATTGAGTGGATCAAGAAGTCAATTCATAACAAACCCGTGATTTACGTATTGGGAAACCATGAATATTACAAAGGTTCATACCCAAAAACGCTCAACAAAATAAGAGCCCTTGCAAGTGAAACGAATGTACACGTTCTCGAGAACCTATCGGTAGAGATAGATGGAGTTTGTTTTCACGGAGCTACCCTGTGGACAGATTTCTCGCTATTCGGAAACCCGAAAACGTACGGTTCCTTGTGTCAGGAAAAAATGAACGATTACAAGAAGATTCGTCGCGATCCTACCTACTCAAAATTAAGAAGCATTGATACCTTTGGTATACACAACAGGTCCATGAATTGGTTGGAAAACAGTTTGGAAGAAAGCAAAAGTGATGTGAATATTGTGGTAACGCATCACGCACCAAGTATTAAGTCGATTCCTGATAAATATAGGGAAGACCCGATTTCATCTGCTTATGCGTCAAATTTGGAAGAAAGTATTTTAAAATACACGCCTGATGTGTGGGTTCACGGGCACATTCACGAACCAAAGGATTATTTCATTGGAGAAACGAGGGTAATTTGCAATCCGCATGGATATATTGATGAACCGTATAATGGGTATCAAAAAGAACTATTAATTGAAGTATAAGATGGAATTTAAACTCGATTCGGATGTTGTTGCAATTATTGAGGCGATTGATTCGTTTGTTGTGGAAAAGGAAAAGAGATACTGTGTAATTGCTAACCTTCTCGACGGAGAAATAAAGGAAAACCTCTTTTTAAATATTCCGTTCAATAATTCTTTTGGCATGACGACTAGGATAACTCATACAGATAGTATTCAGTTCACAGACGGTCGAAAATATGTGCTAGTTTGCACTCAAAGTGACGACAAGGAAACGCTTGACATGTTATTATCAATGAATGTCGGTTTGGAAAAGTTGAAGATCACAATTTCAGGAGAAGATTAATTTTTTCGCTTTTCAACCCAATTTTTTTCCTAACTTAAATTAGGTAACCCAAAAATCAACCTATAAATGTTAGACCGATTACCCGTAGAAAAAATTCTCTTTTTAGATATCGAGACCGTCCCGCAAACCTATCAGTTTAAAGACGTAGAAGACAAAACCCGCGAATTGTTCGAGGCAAAAACCCGCTTTCAGCAGAATGCAGAAAAAAGCTTTGAGCAATTATATGATGAACGCGCAGGAATTTTCGCGGAGTTCGGGAAAATCGTGTGTATCTCGGTCGGATTTGTCACTTCTAACTCCATGGGAAGACAGATTCGCATGAAATCATTTTATCATGATGACGAAGAAACATTGTTGAGACAATTCAAGTCGCTTTTGGATGAACACTACAGCGGACCGAACAGCATTTTGTGTGGACACAACGCCAAAGAGTTCGATTTTCCGTACATCTGTCGAAGAATGTTGATTAACGGATTGAAACTCCCGAATGCACTCAATATTGCAGGGAAAAAGCCGTGGGAAATCAATCATTTAGACACGATGGAATTGTGGAAGTTTGGTGATTTCAAAGCGTACACTTCTCTAGCATTGCTCTGTCATGTATTCGACATTCCAACACCAAAAGATGATATTTCTGGGGCAGACGTAGCGCGTGTGTACTACGAAGAAAATGACCTGGAACGCATCAAAGTGTATTGCGAGAAAGATGTAGTGGCACTCATCCAACTTTTCCTAAAAATGACAGGAAACGAACTAGTAGGAGAGACGGAGATTCATTATTCGTAATCATACCAATAAGCCAAAGCGGAACTTCCTTGCAGTTGCTTGTTTTCAACTAAAAGCGATAAAACGGGAAGAAGGGTTAAGCACGTTTTTCGGAGTAGAAAGAATTTCATGATGTTGTGTTTAGGTAATCATCGACCTGATACACCACAAGAATGACGCAAAATTCAGGATGAATGATAATGACATATTAACATTTTCTTTTCGTTGCTCCGAACAAAAGGACGTACTTTTATAAGAAGTCAGATTAATACTCCCAAATGAAATTAGCTACTCTTTTTATTTTCATTGCTTCCTTCGGATTTACGCAAACAAGTACACCGAAAATTGAAAGCATCAATCAACGCATCGATTCGTTGGATGAGGTGAAAGCCGAACTTCTCGCCGAATTGGAAGGGTTAAAGCTCAACTGGATTCAAAATGAGTTGGATCGAGTAGGAGCCCCAAAATCGAATTCTTCGGAAAGCATAATTGAACATTCGGCATATCGCTTGAGTTACAATGAAGCGCATGAACAAGCAAACTGGGTGATGCACATCATCTTGCCGGAAATTGCTTCGGGAAATTTTTCACGTTCGAATAATTTTCGAGAAGATCCCCTCGTGTTAACAGGATCTTCGGTTGAAAAGGACTATTACCTAAAAACGGAAAAGGCTGATGGCGACTACGATTATGATGGCTTCGGCTACGATCGTGGACATTTGGCTCCTTCGGCCGATTTCAGATGGAGTGAAAAGGCACTTTCAGAAAGCTTTTTCTATTCAAATATGTCTCCTCAACTGGGCGACTTTAACCAAAAGAAATGGGCGGAACTCGAAAATAGAATGCGCGAATATGTGATAGATAAGAATACGTATTTGGTTATTGTTACAGCGCCGATTTTAACAAACGACCTACCTAAAATTGAGCGGGGAGTAAACAAGGTTTCTATTCCAAATTACTTCGTAAAAGTAGCATTGGACGTGAAAAATCAGCAAGGAGTAGGTTTTGTTTTACCGCACAAAGAGATTTCTGAGCCACTTGAATATTACGCGGTTAGTATCGATAGCGTGGAAAAGCTGTTGGGTTACGATTTGTTTTCAGGATTGGAAGATGGAATGGAGACAACAATCGAGCAGAAAACAGATTATGTTAATTGGGCTCCAAACGACCAGAAAGGCGACCAACTAGCACTTGATTTAGCCATTTTACCGAAAAAGGCGGTCAATACAAGAAGGGTAAATGGACTGATCAATGATAACAAGAAACATACTGTTTGTGGAACAGTAGTCAGTACGAAAAAACACAAAAAGGGACATGTTTTTATTAATTTGGATAAGAAATTTCCGAACCAAGTGTTTACTGTGACGATTTTCGAATCGAGTGTAAAAAACTTCGATTATGAACCGGAAGTGTACTTGTTAAATCAACAGGTATGTTTCACGGGAAACATTGGAGAATTCAATCGAGTGCCCAACATGATCATCGAAGATGGAAATCAAGTTGAATTGTTGATCGAAAAATAAGAAAGGAAATCGTGTAATGGACATTCAATATATTCGTCCAAAGGGAAGAAATATATTGGCCAAATGAAAATTACGGGTAACATCAACGATTTTATTGAACTAAAAGAATTAGATATTCCCGACTGCGGTATTTTCGACGCCCCCGAAGAGAGTAGCCTTACCGTGATTTGGTTCAAAGAAGACAACAACCAATTTATCATCGATGGAAAGCCGTACACCTTCAACAAGAATCAAATTGTATTCTTAACAGAGTTTCACCAGGTAAAAGTCGTTCGAAAAGAAGTCAGTCGATTTCTTCGTTTTAACCGATCGTTTTATTGTGTGGTCGACCATGAGCACGAAGTAAGTTGTCGAGGCCTGTTGTTTTATGGCGCGTCCAATGTTCCCGTTGTGACGATTCCAGAAAGTGAACTCGAACACTTCAAGTTGGTGTGGAAAATGTTCATGATCGAAATGCAATCGAAGGACAATCTTCAGTTGGAAATGCTTCGCATGATGCTCAAACGGTATTTGATTTTATGCACGCGGATCTACAAAGAACAAGAGCAGTTCCCGTCGGATATGCAACAATCGGACTTGATCCGGGAATTCAACTTTTTAGTGGAAGGACATTTTAAGACGAAACATACCGTGGCAGAATATGCTGACCTATTGAATAAATCTCCGAAGACACTGTCAAACATTTTTTCCAAATCGGGATTCAAAACACCGTTACAATACATTCATGAACGAAAAATGTTAGAGGCAAGACGGTTGTTGCAACACACGGAGCAAACGATCAAGGAAATTACTTTTGAAGTGGGATTCGAAGATATTCAGACCTTTAGCCGCTTTTTCAAGAAGCATGAAGGCGTTTCTCCAACCGAATTTCGAGCGCTTCAGGAACAGGAGGGATAAATTGCCAACTCCTCAGGAAATTCCGCCAATCGTTAAACCTTAAAGAGACGTGATCTTTGTAATGTCAATAAGACATAACATAAAAACACATAGATCATGAACACATTTAATGTACCAACGAGAGAAGAAGTTTCAGTAAATAACCAAGCAATTTTTGATAACCTCAAAAGTCAGGTTGGATTCGTACCGAACTTGTATGCCACAATGGCGTATTCAGAAAATGCTTTGGGCGAGTACCTTCAGTTTCAAGGAGCAAAAACATCACTTTCCAACAAAGAAAAGGAAATTGTGAACCTCGTGGTGAGTGAGGTAAATGGTTGTAAATACTGTCTTTCGGCTCATACAGCTATTGGAAAAATGAACGGTTTTACAGAAGAGCAAACGCTAGAATTGAGAAGTGGATCGGCCTCATGGGATGCAAAACACGATGCTCTTGTGAAATTGACGAAAGAAGTGACGGCAAACAAAGGGAATGTTTCAAGCGAAACACTTGATGCCTTTTTTGCAGCGTCCTACGACAAAGGAAGCTTGGTAGATGTCATCAAACAAGTCGGAGATAAAATCATCATGAATTACCTGCACAACTTGACAAATATTCCAATCGATTTTCCAGAAGCAAAAGAGCTTTCCTTGGCGAATGCATAAGTGATTAATTCAAAATAAGAAGACATGAAAAGTATAGAAAACAAGACTGAATTTGATCAGTTGATGAATCAATCCAAACCCATTTTGCTCGATTTTTATGCAGATTGGTGCGGACCCTGTCA
>JABXHO010000119.1 GCA_013373595.1 Flavobacteriales bacterium
GACCAAACGGAGCCGGAAAAACAACGATGATCCGTATCGTCAATCGAATTGTTTCACCCGATTCTGGATCGGTACGTTTCAATGGCGATTTGATGACAGATCGTGATCTCTTTCATATTGGTTATTTGCCCGAAGAACGCGGACTGTACCGAGGTATGAGCGTTGAAAAACACGCCTTGTTCTTGGCTCGACTCCGTGGATTGTCTAAGGCAGATGCGCTATCAAAAATCGATTATTGGTTCGATCGTTTCGAAATCAATCCGTGGCGTAAAAAGCGAATTGAGGAACTTTCGAAGGGAATGGCACAAAAAGTTCAGTTCGTTTGCACCGTATTGCACGAACCTAAACTGCTGATTCTCGATGAACCTTTTAGTGGTTTCGATCCGATGAATGTTGAGTTGATCAAGCAAGAGCTCATTGAAATGCGTTCCAAAGGAAAAACGATCATGCTATCAACGCACAACATGAAAAGTGTAGAAGAAATTTGTGATCGAGCGGTATTGATCAACAACGCGAAGAAAGTTGCAGAAGGATCGGTTTCGGAGTTGAGAGAAGCGCAAAAAACAGGATTGTATGCAGTGCGATTCAAAGGAAACATGATCAGCTTCGTGAATGCACTTTGGACAGGATTTGAGCTCGTCGATAAACGCGAATTGGGCGATAATCGCTTTGAAGTGAAACTCGCGATGCGTGGAGAAAGTACCTTCGATGATTTATTGAACGTGTTGATCGGACAAGTAAAAATTGAAGCGGCTTGGGAAGCTTTGCCGTCGATGCAAGATGTGTTTATCCAAATTGTTCAACCTACTAAAACAGAGGAAGCATGAAAAATACTGGGTTGATTGCGTTGCGCGAATTTAAAGAGCGAATTGGAGCAAGATCATTTCTTTTATTCTCCGTTTTGGGACCGCTGCTCGTTTTGGGCTTGGTGTACGTACTGTTTGCATTGGGGGGAGAATCGAAGCAGCATTGGAAAGTATTGATTGCCGATCATGGTGGTTTATTCGATAATAAAATTCTTGCCGGTGAAGATAATTCGGTAACGTATTTTTTCGCAGATGGTGTAATAGAGTTAGACGAATTCAAGAATGGGAAGAAATACCAGGAATTCGACGCGATGTTGGAAGTAAACGAGAAGGTACTCACGAATAAAACAGGGTTTCTTTTCTATCGGAACAAGCCGTCTACGCGCATGCAAACGCGGATTCAATATCATTACGAAAGAAGACTGGAAGAAGTCTTGGTTGAACGTTTTACGGATATGTCGCTCAAGAAATTCCGATCGATTAAACAGCCAATTGGCGTTACATTCCGAGATTTGAATGATCCGTACGGACAAGCAAGCGACATGACGGGTTGGGCTGGTTTCTTCTTCGGAACGCTCATTTTCTTGTTTATTTTCCTCTTCGGAATGACAATCCTGCGCAGTGTTTCGCGCGAAAAAAGCAATCGTATCGTGGAAGTATTGTTGGCATCCGTTTCACCGAATCAACTGATGATGGGAAAAATCATCGGGATTGGTTTTGCGGCTTTTCTCCAATTCATTGTCTGGATTTTCATTATTGGTTTAGGACTTTACTTCATGCGTGAGCATCTGTTCCCCGATGTATTGGACGCAGCGAGCATGAACGTCAAAGAAATGATTCTGGATGCGAACGACGCGTCGTATCAAGAGAAATTTTACGCGGCACGCGAATACAATGAGTTTGTCAACCTTGTGTATGAACGCATTCAATTTGCCAATACACTCGGATTCTTCTTCTTGTTCTTCGTTGCAGGATACTTCTTTTACGGAGCTATTTTTGCGGCAGTTGGAGCAACAATGGGATCAGAAAGCGACGGACAGCAATTTGTCATTCCTATCGTGATTGTGCTCTGTCTCTCGCTGTATGCGGGGTATTACACAATGAATTATCCCGAAAGCGGACTGTCCACATTCTGGCATTATTTCCCGTTTACGGCACCCGTTGTCGTGATGGTAAAGTTGTATCAAGGCTATGCTCCAGGACATCAATACGAGATTTATCTATCGCTTATTACGCTAATCATTTCAGCCTTTGCAGTTTTGGCGTTGGCATCGAGATTATACAAAAATGGTATCCTACAATTTGGGCATCGTGTCCGATTAAAGCATATCTTTAAGTGGATGAAACAGACTTAGGCATGAAAAAAGCGGTAATTGACATGGGTACGAATACCTTTAATTTGCTGGTAGCAGATGTCAATCGCGATTCGTTCAAAGCGAAGTATGCTACCAAAGAACCTGTCCTTTTGGGGATGGGAGGAATCAACGATAATCGGATTTCGGAAGAAGCGATGGCCAGAGCGCATTTGGCGGTGAAGAAGTTCATGCGCACATGCAAAGCATTTGAGATTGTGGCAGAAGATGTTATTGCCATTGGAACTTCGGCATTACGAGGAGCTGCCAACGCAGATGAATTTGTGGCAAGCATGAAGCGCGTCTTTGGAATCGACATTCAGATCATTTCAGGAGAAGCAGAAGCCAATTACATTTTCAAAGGAGTAAAGTGGACGCATGATTTCGCACAGCCCGCTGTGATTATGGATATCGGAGGAGGAAGCACGGAGTTCATTTCTGCGGATTCGAATGGCATTCATGACGTTGTGAGTTTAGATATAGGCGTTTCCCGTGTGTATCAGCACTTCGATCATCCTGAAACATATTCTGCAGCTTTGCAAGCAGATATTCTGTCCTATTTCGATCAATGTCCCTGTTCCGAAATGGCGAATTTTCGAGCAGATATTCTCATCGGTGCCTCGGGAAGTTTTGAAACCTTCTACGAAATGATTTTCGAATCCGAATGGGAAGCCGCACCAAAAACGGTGGAACTCCCCATGAACGAGCTCATGCGCGTCCTCGATTGGTCGATTGCTTCTACACAAAAAGAGCGAAACGAACATGTATGGATTGCTCAAATTCGAAAGACGATGTTGCCAGTTGCCGCATTGCAAATCAAGTGGGCAATTCAGAAAATTCAATGCCAGCGCGTACTCATTTCGCCTTATTCCTTGAAGGAAGGCGCGTTGCATTAGATGATCCTTTCTAAAACTGAATTCCTGTGGGTGTTTTTACCCATCAAATTAGCGTATTTTCCGCACACAAAATGCTGAAATTACTTCACATTCTCTACCTATATTTGTATCACAATCAACGACAAAGAATAAAATAAATCCACTGCAATTCACATTCTTTCAGAGAGTTAATTTAGTAGGATATCAAGATAAGACATTTAAGACGCTATAAGTAGAGTAGTAGTAAGTAGAAAGCGAACCCTTGGCAATCCGATGTCAAGGGTTCGTTGTTTTTGGAAGGAAGTTTCATGAGGTTCCTGCCATGAGCATCACTTTACAGGCTTGTTTGAGTTCGTGAGTTCGATTGTATTGATTTTATACTTTCATTTCGATTGCTACGCTACACATGCGCATTGTTGTCCCCTCCATGGAACCGTGGAAAATCCATGTCGAATTAGGGGAGTGGTTGTTTATCATTGATGTAGATTTCTCGTTGTACGAAGTAGTTTCGAGTGCAAATTGCTTATTTTTAGGTGGCACCTAACCGTTGTATGTCATTTGTAAGTGGTTAAATCGGAAAAGGTGTTGATATAAAAGAGTTAGGGGTAATTTAAGTATAGTACAAAAAGAAATGAAAGAACTGGAATTTGATGAAAATGGATTTTTAATACCATATGATATTATAGAAGTATCTTTTAGTTGTTTCCAAAACGAATTCATTCAAAAAGTAAACTCTAATAAAAGACTCGAACTATTTCAAGACTTTAGTCACTTTCTTGAATTCACAAGTCGTTTTATTTCGCAAGATTTTAAATTATGGATTGGTGGAAGTTTTGTTACTAAAAAAGAAAATCCTAGTGATGTTGATGTATTATTATTTCTAAATCAGGTTGAGTTTGACAACCATCAATCAAACGGTAACTTGGAGTTCCTTCATCGTGCATCTAAATCAATGTTCAATGTAGATTTATATATTCTTCCAGTTCTATCAAGTCAGGATGAGGAATACATTTCCATTCAAAATTCAATTGAAAATTGGAAGAAACGATTTATTCAGTATTCTCCAAATGTCCCCAAAAGAGGCTTTGTTTCAATCGTATTCAATAATAATACAAAATGAAAGACACACTAATTGATAGCCTATCTGTTGCTCAAGAGGCACTTAATAAAAGTAATACTGGCGGAGACTGGTTTACAGTTTTATTAGAAAATAATCCTGGACTATTCACAATCTTAATCACAGGACTTTTACTTCCGTTGGGTATGCTGTGGTTAAACAATCGCAATACAAAAAAATTAAAAGAACTTGAAAAGCAGTTAGATGAAAAGTATCAAGGGAAAGCAGAAATAAAAAATCAAGAAAGAGCAATTTACTCATCTCTTTCTAAAATCTTGTTTGATGTACAACAACTACATGTTTCACTATCGGGAACATGCATAGATAAAAATTGTATCGATAATGCTGTTTCAAAATTTGACACTTCCATCACAAAATATCATGATGAGATTTCTAATAACTTATTATACATGCCTTCGATTATCATTGATAACATTTATAAATTTTACAGTAAGATAAGTGACTTAAAGGTCTCGTTGAAAGAATTTAACGACACACAGAATTTTGAAATGGCACATGTGTGTGTTTATTCTTATTCTATAGAATTGTCTGAAATTTTGATCAATATTCAAGAATTACTTATCGCTGAAAATATTGAATTAAAAAAGAATTTTGATAAGGCAGAACAAGAAATGATGAAGTACTGTTGCGGCAGGAAACCTCCTAAAGATGTTGTTGACCGTTATATTGAGTTATTACCAAAAGTTAAGACTGATCTAACTGAAACAGAAATTGAAGAAATCAAACTATCCCTTAAATAAAAATACCCTAACAGCGCCTCAAGCGTCAGCCCAGACCTTACTTCGAAACAAAGATTGTTTTGATAGAATAAGTTCTAACTTCGAAAAACAAATAATTTGAACAAGTGGGCCGCACGCCTAGGCGCCGACCGTTAGACACAATTCACCCAACATGGTGAAACCATTGACTTTCAAAATTTAAACTTTGGATAAATCCTAGAAATTTCTTTTTTTATTAAATTGTCTTCTAGACACTTAATGAAACACTATTCAGAACTCATCAGGAATATGAACAATTTTGAAATAATTAGTATTGTAATAGCCTCCTTAGCTCTTTTTTTGACAATCGGAGGTCTTTATTATGCAGGAAATCAAATTAGACTTACTAGAGAACAACTTACAAATGCGATTAAATTAATTGAACTGACAAAAGAAATTCATCAAGGAAACCATGATTGGAATAGAAGAATTGCAGCACAAGATGCAATCGTTGCATTTAGAAATCAAAATAAGACTAAGGAGCTCAGAGATGCTCTCGGTGGTATAGATATTAATGACGCAATACCCTTAAAGACAATTATTAAAAAATTTGGAACTAATTCAGAGCTCAAGGGTTACATTCATTCTGTTCTAAATACTTTTGAAGGATACTCAAGAGGAATACTTCAGGGAATTTATGACGAGGAAGTAATTAAAAAGGGATTAAAAGGTACGATGATTAGATACTTTAATTGCTTCAGACCGTATATAATTCATATTAGAGAAACAAGAAACCCTTTACTCTATAATGAATTTGAAGGAATGATTAATCGCTGGAAAACCGAAGAAACCAAAGTTGATTCTCGTAGTCAAATTGGAAATTCTTGAGATCACTAACCTCCAAAAAGACTATTTTGATTCAAATCCAATCTGAGCTTTTGAATAAAATCAAACTACAGAAACATAATACAACAGAGTAAATTAATGTGCCTAACACGTCCTACAAACCATGCGGAATTTTGCTTCGGGAAATCGTTTTTGGTTTTAAAATCTATTCTTAACTTCGAAAAAACAAATTTATTAAAGAGCCGCACGTTGCCTAGGTACTGTGTCAAAAAACAAGTAATTTCATTAAAATCTTGAGGGAAGACTCAACTTTTTGTTGTTTGCTATCCCGTGCAGCAAGTTTCTTGTAAGCTTGCTGCTTTTTTTTGCTCAAATTCAGGATCGTAGTACTCGTTTTTCTTCCATAGTTCAAACATTAAAATCAGCATTTTTCGTTGAACAGCCAC
>JABXHO010000139.1 GCA_013373595.1 Flavobacteriales bacterium
GGTGGACGACAACCGTTGTGTGGAAGTGGAGTAACATCGATAATTTCAGTTACTTCAATTCCTGAGTTGTGCAATGAACGAATCGCAGACTCACGACCTGATCCAGGTCCTTTAACGAAAACTTTCACTTTACGTAGTCCGAAATCGTGTGCTTCTTTTGCTGCATCTTCTGCTGCAACTTGTCCTGCATAAGGAGTGTTTTTCTTTGAACCTTTGAAGCCCATTTTTCCTGATGAAGACCAAGAGATAACCTGACCCGAATTATTCGTCAATGATACGATAACGTTGTTGAAAGTCGCTTGAATGTGCGCTTGCCCAACAGCATCAACTTTGACGTTTTTTTTCTTCTTTTGATTTGACTTTGCCATTTCTTTAGCTTTTTAATGTTTGTTGCTTTCGTAAGAATAGGAATTGAACTCCTGCTCTGCTGTTTCCGATCGAGGGGACGATTAGTACAGAATACATTCAAATGAATTTCATCTGAGGACCGCCTAGCCGCAAGATCATCCACACACTTCTGATTCTGTCCATTCGGTTCAAATCAGAAGTAACAGGGCTACTTCTTCTTATTCGCAACTGTTTTTCTTCTACCTTTTCTTGTACGCGAGTTGTTCTTCGTACGCTGTCCTCTTAATGGAAGACCAGCTCTGTGACGAATACCACGCTGACATCCGATGTCCATCAAACGTTTAATGTTTGTTTGAACTTCAGAACGCAAAGCACCTTCAACTTTAATTTCGTTTACTAGATCACGAATGGCTCCCAATTGCTCGTCATTCCAATCTTGTACTTTGATGTTCTCGTCAACTTTTGCGTTTGCAAGGACTTTACGTGCAGTGCTTCTTCCGATTCCGTATACATACGTCAATCCAATAACACCTCTTTTATTTTTTGGTAGATCAATACCTGCTATACGTGCCATATCTTATCCTTGTCTTTGTTTGAATTTCGGATTCTTCTTGTTAATCACGTAAACCTTTCCTTTACGCTTCACGATCTTGCAATCTGCAGAACGTTTCTTTACTGATGCTCTTACTTTCATCTTTGTTTGTTATTAATCTGCTTTCGATTTTAGCTTGGATCTCCAGTTTTGAACACCTCCACCCGCGCTGGCGAACTTTTTGGCTCGCTTATCAAAAGCTTCGCTTTTCTTATTTGTATCTAAATGTAATTCTACCTTTTGTCAAATCGTAAGGCGACATTTCTACTTTTACACGGTCTCCTGGAAGAATCTTAATGTAGTACATTCTCATTTTCCCAGAAATGTGCGCCGTAATTACGTGCCCATTTTCCAATTCTACACGGAACATCGCATTTGATAATGCTTCAATGATTACTCCGTCTTGTTCAATTGATGCTTGTTTTGCCATATTACATTCCTGAAGTTTCCCCTTGAGTACGTCTACCTTGAATGCGAGATCCTTCCATCAAGCTATCCATTTGACGATTCAATAGGTATGATTCAATTTGTTGAAGTGTATCCAATACAACCCCTACCATGATGAGCAACGATGTACCTCCAAAGAACATTGCGAAGGCGTCGTTTACTCCTGCTAACTTAGCGATAGCTGGGATGATTGCGATAAATGCTAAAAAGACTGACCCTGGGAAAGTGATGCGCGACACTAACGAATCAATGTAGCTTGCTGTTTCTTCCCCTGGACGAATCCCCGGGATAAAGCCTCCACTTTTCTTCAAATCGTCCGCAATTTTACGCGGGTTGATCATGATTGCCGTATAGAAATACGTAAACACGATGATCAAAAGGGCCAATACAAGGTTGTATCCAAATCCATAGATATCACCAAATACTTGCGCCATAAATCCAGAACCATCGCCTTGGAAAATCATAATAGGAACCGTCATAATCGCTTGCGCGAAGATGATCGGCATTACTCCTGATGCATTCACTTTAATTGGCAAGTAGTTACGCGCACCTTGTTCTTCGGCAGCACGGTTTCCAACCACACGGCGAGCCGTGTTAAGAGGAACCTTACGTACACCTTGAACGATAAGTACTGTACCCAACACCACCACCATGAAGGCGAAGATCTCCAATACAATTTTCAATAGGTTACCTTGCTCATAAGAGAATGTGAATTCTGCCATGAATGCCTCTGGAAGACGTGCAAGGATTCCAACTGTGATCAACAAAGAGATACCGTTTCCGATTCCCTTGTCAGTAATACGCTCACCCAACCAAACTGCAAACATTGCACCTGCTACAAGTACTGTGATGGATTGTACCCACCAGAAAGTTCCAGCATCGGGTGGCAACGCACCTTTCGATTCAACGTACAAACTCAGGTAAGACGGAGCTTGCAACGCACAGATCACGATTGTTAACACACGTGTGAACATGTTGATGCGTTTTCTTCCGGACTCACCTTCATTTTGCATTTTCTGCACAGCAGGAACGGCCATTCCAAGGAGCTGCATGATGATAGATGCACTAATATATGGCATGATACCAAGCGCCATTATCGATGCATTGGTAAATCCACCTCCTGAAAATAGCGAAAGTAGTGTTTCCAACATATTGGAATCACCAGCTTCTTGTGCTTGTTGCAGGGCGGTGTAATTCACCCCTGGCAAAATAATGAACGATCCAATACGGTAAATAAGAATGAGCCCAAGCGTCAATAAAATGCGCTTTCTCAATTCTTCAACCTTCCAGATATTCTTGATATTTTCTATAAACTTCTTCATCTGCAAAAAATGTTGGCAAATTTAATTAGATTTCTGAACAATTCCCACCTTGAGCCTCGATAGCTGCTTTTGCAGTAGCTGAGAACTTGTGAGCTGTTACATCAATCTTAGCTTTCAATTCACCTCGACCTAGAATTTTTACTAGCTCATTACGAGACACTAAGCCATTTGCTTGAAGAACTTCGTGATTGATTTCCGTAACATTTTTACGGTCGATCAAATCTTGAATAATATCCAAGTTGATTGCTTTGTAAGCGACTCTATTTCTATTTGTAAAACCGAATTTAGGAACTCGACGTTGGAGTGGCATTTGTCCACCTTCGAAACCAACTTTTCTAGAGTATCCTGATCTTGATTTTGCTCCTTTGTGTCCACGTGTTGACGTTCCACCGCGACCAGAACCCTGACCACGAGCGATACGCTTTCTATTCTTCGTAGAACCTTTTGCTGGAGTTAAATTATGTAAATTCATTTTAATGCGTTTTTATGATTACTCAACTACTGTAACCAAGTGTTGAACTTTCTCTACCATACCAAGGATTTGTGGAGTTGCCTCGTGTTCTACCACTTGGTTCAACTTTTTAAATCCTAACGCTTCAATCGTTGCTTTTTGTCTTGCAGTGCGATTAATAGCGCTTTTAACTTGCTTAATTTTAATTTTCGCCATGTCTTTTACTATTAACCGTTAAACACTTTATCCAATTCAACTCCACGTTGTTTAGCTACTTGAACAGCATCTCTCATTTGCGAGAGTGCATCCATTGTTGCTTTAACAACGTTGTGAGGGTTTGAAGATCCTTGAGACTTTGCTAGTATGTTGTGAACTCCTGCGCTCTCCAATACTGCACGCATCGCACCACCTGCGATA
>JABXHO010000129.1 GCA_013373595.1 Flavobacteriales bacterium
CAGCGTACACCCAACTGTTCATGGTTGTCCACAACAGATACACTTGCGGATCTCTTCCCTCCCATTTCACGAGCATTTCTTTCGCATCGTTCATCAAAGAGGTTTGATTTTTCGCCAATTCCTTGATCTTTCCATCAATTCCAGCGATGGCTTTCTCGTCTTTATCCGCTTTTGAAGCGATCAGTTTTTTCACTTCCTCAACCACATCTGTGTCGAATCCGTCAAAATTCCCTTCGTGCCAAGACGCAATGATTTCCTTTGCCTCCGCATTCATTTCCTGATCGAAAATCACGTAGTACTTTCCAACCAGTTTATCGCCTTTCATTCCAGTTGACTCTGGCGTCTCACGCTTTCCATTTTCATCCAATGGCGAAAAACGCTCCCACGCCAACATGCTTTTACAAATATGGATTCCACGATCGTTGATGATTTGTGTTTTCACCACCTTGTGTCCATTCGCTTTGAGAATTTCTGCGACAGAATATCCTAAGAAATTGTTTCTCAAGTGTCCTAGGTGCAATGGTTTGTTCGTGTTGGGAGAAGAATACTCTACCATCACAGTCGGCTTCGAATTAGGCTCGCTATATCCGAATTTTTCCGTTTTCGCAACGCCACTCAACTGCTCTAGCCAGTAGTCGTCTGTCAAAACCAAGTTCAAGAAACCATTGATCGCCTCATACGAAGCAATCTCTTCGATGTTTTCCGAAAGGAAAGCACCTATTTTATTTCCCGCATCAACAGGAGAACAACGCAAAATTTTCACGAAAGGAAAGGTCACCAATGTGATATCACCCTCCACATCTTTACGTGTTTTTTGAAATTGAATCGAAGATTCGTCTATCGTTGTTCCGAAAAGCGACTCAGCATTTGCCAAGAGCGCCTTTGTTATTTTTAATTCCATTATTTCTTGATTGAATTCGCGGCGTCCTCAAGTAAATCGAAGGTAACTTCCGCCATTCTGTTTTGTTTATTATCGAGACATGGATTCACTTCTACGAACTCCATGCACACCAATTTTTCATTCTCTCCAAAGGCTTGTAAAAACGCTTTTGCTTCTTCAGGCGACAATCCGTGCTCTACTGGAGTTCCTGTCCCGAAGGAAGTCAACTCTGGGTCCATCGAATCTACATCGAAAGAAACATAAATCATATCGCAATCCGACAACTGTTCGAGGCTTTTTCGAATGATTTCATCCACTCCTTCCGATCGAACCTGATCAACCGTATGATTTGTTATTCCGTAGCGCTCCATGATCGCATCTTCTTGCTTTTCCGTATCGCGAACAGCAATAAACACCAAATCTTCAGGCTTCAATTTCGGTCCTTCAATCCCTGTGTTTTTCAAAGCATTCCAGTGCCCCACAATTCCCTCGTGAGGTTCATTCGATTTACATTCCAAATTATCCTCACCCAATGCAGTTGCCAATGGCATTCCGTGCATATTACCGGAGGGCGTTGTGTAAGGCGTATGCAAATCACCATGTGCGTCGATCCAAATAACACCCAAACGTTTATTCGGATAAGCCGCTTTGATACCAGCAATCGTTCCTCCTGCAGAACCATGATCTGAAGCTAACACCAAGGGGAATTTCCCATTATCCAATGTTAACTTGACCATCGATGAAATGCGATCAAACACTTTTACCAATCCTTCAATGCGTTTTGCATATGGATACTTTACATTCGTATCGAGAAGATGATTTTCGTTTTCAATCCGCACTGCAGGATAATCGTGGAAGAACTGACTTCCTTTCTTTCTAGCCGCCGTGATCACAGCATCTGGGCCGAGAGAAGCACCTCGCGTTCCAGCTGTAATCTCCGATGAATTAATGATTAACTGTAATTCTTTCATACCTTATCTATTGACTGCAAAAATAACAACATTGCCGTGATTCGTATTCAAAACTAAGTAACTTTAGCGCATCAAATGCGTTCAACTAGAAACAATCATATTTTATGCGCAACTTCGCACTCATTTTCACACTCTTTCTTACACTCCCACTCGCTTCTCTTGGACAATCGAAGCGTACCAAAACATTCACGGGAATGCTCGAGTATAAAATCAGCGTACGGGATTCTTCATTGAAAGAATTAGTTCCAGACAATCGTATGATTGTTTACACCAATGATACCATTACGAGAGTCGAGAATTTCACAGAAAATTTAGGTCATCAAATTGCCATAAAACATATGCTGATGGCGAAATCGTATTTGCTTTTGGAAACGGATTTTGGTCAGTTTGCTATTCAAATGGATGAAACGGAAGCGCAAAAAGCAGAGCAAGCGAGTGATACAACGGTTACCTCTGCTGATAAATATACCTACAAGAAAAAATGTGGTAAAAAGCGATTATTGGGACGAAAAATGAATCGTGTGATGGTTTCACATCCCGACTTTGATGAACCTATTGAATTTCTCTACCTAAAAGGATATTCAACAGAAATTGTAGATGCTTACCCCAAAATAAACGGGATTCCTACCAAGTATAGCGTCCTAACACCCGATGCTATTTTCGACTATGAATTGGTCAAAATTAGCGAGTATACACCAGACAGAGATTTATTTGGAATCCCTTCTGATTTCGAACGTATTAGCTTCGATGGCTTCATGGATAAATTGATTGAATCCAAGGAAATGCAAGAACGACCTTGATTGCGATTTAATCCAGTGTTTGATTAGCTAACATTTCTTTGTGTATAGTTCCTTTTTCATGCGTTCGAGGGCGCAGTAATCCTACTTATCTTCGTAAGATATAGCTAGAAGAATGGCATTAGACAACGAATACATAGCGAAAGATGAAAAATCGTCTCCGGAAAAGAAAAAACCGAAGGCGAAAAGCACTTCTACGAAGCGAAAGAAACGTGCTCCTAAAAAAGCAAGCAAATCCCCTATCCAACAATTAAAAGACCGACTCAAGCAAAAGAAGGTCAAAACGAGTATCGGAGTTGGATTGTTAATCTTCTCATTTTTCGTTTTTCTCGCCATTTTCTCTTACCTGTTCACTTGGCAAGAGGATCAAAATCGATTGATCAATAAAGGTTTCTTCGAGTTCCTTTTTGAGGACAACACAAAACCAGTTGCCAATTGGCTGGGGAAATTCGGAGCGTGGACCTCTCACCTGCTCGTGTTCCGTTGGTTTGGTATTTCGTCATTCGCCATTCCGCTGTTTACTTTCATCCTTTCGATAAAAATGTTGTTCAACACGGAACTATTACCTGTTCGAAAAACACTTTCAACCGTCCTACTTTCCATCGTTTGGCTCAGCGTATTTTTTGGTTTCTTTTCCGATCAGGTAAACTATTTGGGAGGAACTTTCGGGTATCAACTCAACGACTGGTTTAAATTGACACTCGGGACATTTGGAACACTCATTTTGATTTTGGCGATTGGCTATCTTTTCGCGCTCATTCTTTTCAATTTTAACCTTAGAAAGACCATTTCATGGTTCAAGCGCGTTGATGAATCCGAAGAGGAAGAATCAGCCGATGAAAATAAAATCATCAGTGAAGATGATATTGCGGTGGTAAACACCATCAAGGAAGAAGAAAAATTAGCGGAAGAAGTAGCAAGCACTGTTGATTTATCAGAAGAAGAAAACGAATTGAAATCTGAAGTAATCGATGAAACGCAGAAAGAAGAACCTCCAGTCGCAAAACAGGAACCAGAACCTACGCCCGAAAAATTAGAAGATTCGGATGATGGAGAGTTCTCTGTAAAAGTAGCGACGGCCGAAGCTGATGAAGAACTTTCGAACGAAGAGGTGAATGAAAAATTGGAAGAGTTTGGCGAGTACGATCCGAAATTAGACCTTTCGAGTTACACCCTTCCTCCTATTGATTTACTTCAAAAATTCGATTCAAAAGGACCTTCTGTGGATAAAGCAGAATTGGAAGCCAACAAAAACAAGATTGTTGAAACCCTTTCGAATTACAAGATTGAGATTTCGAAAATCATGGCGACAGTTGGTCCAACTGTTACGCTGTACGAAATCGTGCCAGCACCCGGAGTTCGAATCTCTAAAATTAAGAACCTAGAAGACGACATCGCGCTAAGTTTGGCCGCACTTGGAATTCGTATCATTGCACCAATCCCAGGTAAAGGAACCATTGGTATTGAAGTTCCGAATAGCAACCCAGACATGGTTAGTATGCGATCGTTGATTGCTTCGAAGAAATTCCAAGATAGCAACTTCGAACTTCCCGTAGTGATGGGTAAAACCATTACCAACGAAACGTACACGTTCGACCTTACAAAAATGCCTCACTTACTTGTGGCTGGGGCAACAGGACAAGGGAAATCTGTTGGATTGAATGCCATTCTGGTTTCCATCTTGTATAAAAAACATCCAGCTCAAGTAAAATTCGTTTTGGTCGATCCGAAAAAAGTGGAATTGACGCTCTACAACCGAATTGAACGACACTTCTTGGCAAAACTTCCAGGCGAAGAAGATGCCATCATTACCGACACCTCGAAAGTAGTCGCAACGCTCAACTCATTGTGTATCGAAATGGATGATCGCTACGAATTGTTGAAAACAGCGCAAGTACGTACCATCAAGGAATACAATGCGAAATTCATCGCGCGAAAACTCAATCCAGAAAATGGTCACCGCTACTTGCCTTATATCGTTGTCCTCATTGATGAGTTTGCCGATTTGATTATGACGGCTGGAAAAGAAGTAGAACATCCAATTGCTCGTTTGGCTCAACTAGCCCGTGCGATTGGTATTCACCTCATTGTAGCTACTCAGCGTCCATCTGTAAACGTTATTACGGGGATGATTAAAGCCAATTTCCCTGCGCGTATCGCTTTCCGTGTACTTTCGAAAATTGACTCACGAACTATCTTGGATGGATCAGGAGCCGATCAGTTGATTGGACGAGGAGACATGTTGATTAGTACAGGTTCCGACATGGTTCGTCTTCAATGTGGATTCGTAGACACCCCAGAAGTTGATGATATTTGTGCTTACATTGGAGATCAACGCGGATACACAGACGCCTTCTTACTTCCTGAGTACGTTGACGAAAATTCAGAAGCTGGCGGAGGCGGTGTTGATAACGACGACCTAGATGTTCTCTTCCCCGATGCTGCTCGAATTGTTGTTATGCACCAACAAGGTTCTGCCAGTTTGTTGCAGCGAAAATTGAAGCTTGGATATAACCGCGCCGGACGAATCATCGATCAACTAGAAGGAATGGGCATTATTGGTCCATTTAAAGGAAGTAAAGCTCGGGACGTTTTGTATGCGGATGAAAATGCTTTGGAAGAGTTGTTGGCGAGTAAAGGATTGGTGTAGAACGTCAAAAAAGACATTTCTATTTATTCTTCTTTGTTTGGATTTGAAAACCAAGTCCCGCTGAGAAAATCAATTCATCTGTTTTCAAAGAACCTCTTTGATGAACCAATAACTTCGATTTTGTGTAGGTCATATTCGCAAAGAAATGAAAGTACTTCCAGACATAATACGTAGTACCAATTCTCAGCGCTGCTGACGGTTGAATTTGGGCACGAGTTGTTGTTATCTGTGTATTCATGAATGAAATTCCTGTCTGTAGGCCTACATTTCCATCCCAATTTCCTTTAGTTAGATGATATGCCGCCCCGAAATAAGAACGCAAACCATCCTTCAGAATCGCATCCTCGTTCTGACTATTTAAGAATATATAGGTATCTCCTCTAAGGCTGAAATTTTGATCCAGAAAATATTCTGCAAAACCATTCGCATAGAAATTACGCTGATCGTGATTCAACATCGTTGAGGGAGAATACGTAATGGATGCCGCCAATAAACCCGGTTTGATGTATACTTCTTCTTGAGCTGAACAACCGAAAGCAGCTAAAGCAACCAATGTAGTACTAAGAAATCTGATTACCATAAATCCGCAATTTTGTAGTTAATACTCAAGTGAAATAGCAAATGTCCTTCAAAGCTTGTTCCACTGTATTCATGAAATTCGAGATGACCATCATGAACATCGGCGTGAATTTCATTCCCAAGATGAAGCATGTATTGAGTCACAAACGAAAGGTCTAACCGAGAAGACAAGTTAAAATGAACTCCTGCCCCAGCCTGAACAGCTGAACTCAAGCGTGTTTTTCGAACAGTAAAATTCGAATTGTCCTGAAATTCGGTGTAATCGAAACAATGCCCTGCTAACAAATATGGACGTAAACGTGTAGTCGGATCTTCTGTCAAATAGTACAATACACTCCATCCGATGTGGTAATCGGTTCGTGATGCCAAGTCTCCAATATCACTTGTAATGTAATCGAAAAACCAATCTGAATTGACGCGATCAGCGAACTGTAAGCGAAATTGACCACCTGCTCCAAACCCTGACGATTCATTATCGTGCCCATTAAAAGCACTGACGGTACTCCTCACGCCTAGAGAGAAAATTCCTCCTTGCCCGTTTTTTATCTTCAAATCCTGCGCAAACATACACGTTGGCAGCAGTATAAATGTTAAAAGGAGTTTCTTCATAGTTCTTCGGAATGGTTGATACTAGAAGAACGAAGAAAACGCTAAAATGTTTCCCATTGAAGGAGTTACTGTTTAATAAAGCGTGCCGTTGACTGGGTATCTGAATGAAGAATCGTTACAAAATAGACTCCTTGCACGTAATTCTGCACATCCAACTCGACATTTGGCTCAGCTATTTTCAATCTAGCTACTTCTCTTCCTAAACCGTCGGTTATGATCATTTCAGCATCAATTGGAAGTTTATCGATCCATATTTTGTCCTCCGCTGGATTTGGATAAATCACAAAGGAAGGTTCAACGTGATTTACCTCAGAAACAGCTGAAACATCCAAAATTGTTACGGCTAATTCCGTCATTTCAGAAACTGCATTCACCTCATTGTTTATGCGTGCTTGGATTGCTCCTGAACCGAACGCATTCCATTCAACAAGTATCGAGTCTCTTAAACTTTGAATCACATTTCCATTTTGCACCGACCAACACGTTGAATCCTCTAAATTGATCGATACTGAATACCATTCCTGAGCGCCTTCATCCACCAAAAGATTCCCCAATATACTAGCACTATCGGGTTGTAACTGCGCAAAATAGTGGTCCCGAACAGCGGTAAAAATAGTATCCCAATATGGCGTAGGCGGAGAGTTGAAATCTCCATTTGATGCACCATGCGGTTCATGGTCTTCCCCTTCGAAGAATAGAAAATCGTGATCAATTCCGTGAGAGTTCAACTGATTATGAATACAGCGAGAGCCGTAGGTTAAGGGGGTGGTAAATACTCCGAATGGATGTCCATCTGCAAAAGGAACGGTTCCATCGGCAGTTCCATGGATCAATAAAGCAGGAACAATTTCATCAGCATCTACCCATGTTGAGTCGCCTAGCGCGCCCCATAAATTCACAATTCCTTTCAAGTTGATCTCGTGCACGTAGTTATTCCCTGCACAATCGATACATCCCAAATCATTATCGAAAATACCGCCATAAACGGACGAAGGTACTTCATCTTGATCCGCATAAGCGACATGCAGCGTAGCAAATCCTCCCGCACTGCTTCCACCGAGGAACATGTAATTTGTATCCACATCGTAGATGTCAGCGTACTCCATCATGTAGCGAATCGCGGCACGTACATCTTGTGTCCCACGGTATACGGCTCTTTCTGCGGAACTCGACGAAACAGGATTAAAACCAAGTCGATAACCGATAGAAGCCGTTACGTAACCTCTTCTCGCGAAGCTATCACACAACGCTACCATATCATCCGCTTCTTTATCTCCCAATAGAAAACCACCTGGATGCACCCAAAACATCATGGGACGTTTGGTAGTTGCATCACCAATTGGTTCATAAATATCCATGAACAGATCCGTGTTGTTATAAGGAATAGTCCAAACTGGCGCTTCTCCATACTTTACATTGGCGTGTTTGTAAACAGAATCAAAGATGGCATTCACGTAGCGATTGGTATCGCATTGAGCAAAATGAAAATGAGAAAGAGTGATGAAACTCAGTAAAAGCAGTAAGTTTTTCATTATTCGAATAAATAGTAAGTTTTCATCTCAGTTGAATGAGTGCCTAACAAATTTATCGAAAAGTTCGTTCAGTTCAAACTATGCATGCATAAAAAAAGCGACCCTAAGGGTCGCTTTTACAGTAAATTCTGCCTTAATTACTCGCCAAACTTGTCAATTACCGCTTGAGTAACACCCGTTGTGGAGAAACCTCCATCATGGAACAAGTTCTGCATCGTAACGTATTTCGTCAAATCAGAGAACATTGTGATACAGTAGTCTGCACATGCCAACGCGGAAGCATTTCCAAGTGGTGACATTTGTTCTGAGAAGTTAATAAATTCATTGAAACCTTTCACTCCTGAACCTGCTGTTGTCATGGTTGGAGATTGTGAGATTGTGTTGACACGTACTTTTTTGTCTACACCGAAGTAATATCCAAAACTACGTGCAATAGACTCCAAATACGCTTTGTTGTCTGCCATATCGTTGTAATCTGGGAACACACGTTGCGCTGCGATGTACGTAAGTGCCAAAATTGACCCCCACTCGTTCATTGCATCCAACTTCTTTGCAGTTTGAAGTACTTTATGAAACGAAAGAGCCGATACATCGATTCCTTTCATTGTCCAGTCGTAGTTCTCATCTGTATAATGTCTTCCTTTTCGAACGTTTACAGACATTCCGATTGAGTGCAAAATGAAGTCAATTTTACCTCCAAGAATCTCCATTGATTTTGACACCAAATTTTCAAGATCTTCTACACTTGTTGCATCAGCAGGGATAATTTCACTTCCAGTTTTCTTAGCAAGGTCGTTGATTTCCCCCATTCGCATAGCGATTGGCGCATTTGTTAGTACAAACGTTGCCCCTTCTTCGTGCGCTCGTTCCGCTACTTTCCAAGCGATTGATTGCTCGTTGAGAGCTCCAAAGATAATTCCTCTTTTTCCTTTTAATAAGTTGTTTGCCATGTCTCTTACTTTATTGGTGCAAAGTTAGAAGAATATAGATAGGTACGTCAATATTATATTTCAAAAGTGAGCCCATCATAGGCGGCAAATACGTTTGGCGGAAGCATTTCAGAAATTTCTTCGTGTGTTCCGAAAAGGTGTGAAATGTGCGTCAGATAAGCTTTCTTAGGATTGATTTCGGCAATAAACGCCAACGCTTCTTCGAGGTTAAAATGCGAAATATGTTCCGTGATACGAAGCGCATTTACCACCAGTATTTCCGTTCCATAAATCTTGGCTTTTTCCTCCTCAGCTACCGTCTTTGCATCCGTTATATATGTAAAATCACCGATTCTAAACCCTAGAACTGGCATTTTGTAGTGCATCACTTGAATGGGTGTGACTTCTACTCCATTTGGCAAAACAAATGGCTTCAAATCAATGGGAACAATGTTCAAACTCGGAACTCCTGGATACTTATTTTCAGCGAAAGCATAGTGGAACTCTCTTCTCAGAGCCACTTCAACAGGTTGAGAACAGTAAATATTCATGTCTTTTTCCTCGCGAAAATTAAAAGCGCGGACATCGTCTAATCCAGCAACATGGTCTTTGTGTTCGTGTGTAAAAAGAATACCTGACAAGGTTTTTACATTTTCTCGAAGCATTTGCTGTCGAAAATCTGGACCGCTATCAATACAATAATTTTCACCATCCATGGAAAGCAATACAGAACACCGCAAACGTTTGTCTTTTGGATCGTTCGACGAACAAACCGAACAGTCACAAGCAATTACTGGAACTCCCTGAGAAGTTCCCGTACCGAGCATTGTAATTTTCATGACGATATATTTGATGGAGTTCGCACGACCTTGACTAAAAGGATGCACCAAGCGATTATCAGAATGGAACCTCCAATTGGAGTTATCGGTCCTAAAAATGATAGTTTCGTTCCTAGTATTCCTTGAATGGCCAGTAAATAGATGGAAGCACTGAAGGCAATCACACCAGCGATGATCATACCATTAAAGAATTTCAGCGAAAATGAGAACTTCGAAGCGGCTAAACCTACACTCAAAAGCGCCAAGCCATGATACATCTGGTACCTCACTCCAACCTCAAATGAACTCAACTGTGCGGGCTCCAATTTTTCCTTTAGAGCATGTGCCCCAAAAGCTCCCAAAATGATCGCCAAAACGATCAGTAAAATTCCTGTTATGACACTCGTCCGATTCATCTTTTCTATTCCTTAGTTCTTATATTCAAATGTTTTCTTGTCTCTTTTCGCCTAAATTCAAGGTGAAACCCAGCACTTCTTTCCAACCTTTCCAGTTTCCATAATTTCCGATGGTTTCATTGTGCCAAATAAAAATGAAATCTCCGCCATAGGTCGCCACCTCATCATACAACTCATGAATCACCGTTTTGCTTTCCGCGATGGATAAATTCATGTACTCACGCAAGGTACCATCCATGTAAACGAATGGATGAATGATTAGTCCTGAAACTTCGTTTCGAGAAAGATCAAACCAACGATGAGGGCGTGCCGTTCCTGCGCGAAAACCAACTCTTTCTGCATACCCCATTGAATACTCGTTTTTAAAACCAATGTCATGCAAATCAGCAAAAGTCGATGGAATTTGAAATCGTAAAAAATGCTGACGTGAATTCGAAATTGATTTTCCACAAACTTCTTCCAACTCTTTCTTTTCTGAGGCAATAACCTCTTTCTTCAAAAATGACCCAAAACTCGGATGTAATCCAATGTCCACACCTTCATCACATAGCGACTTGATCAATTGCCGATGCGCTTTATTTTTAATCGAAATGTTCCGATCTTTCTTTCCCCACTTTCCGATCAGCCAAAAAACTCTGGTTTGTGGAAAACGCTTCTGCACCGCACGAATAGTTGAAAAAGTGTCATACGGATCATTCATTTTTCCACGTAGAACACGCTGACGCTCTTTGATTCTTTCAAGATTAAATTGAAGCAAATCTTTGAAAGAAGACAGTAATTTTCTCTTTCCTCGCTTCAACTTGTAAGCGTAAGTGTTATCGATATCAAAAGAAGGAACAATATTGACCTCCTTCACTTCAGTTGGTTCTAGTCCTAAATGCTTCAATATAGCTACCGACCACCGATCGCACATGGCCATTTTCACCCAGTTTTCAGGCGCGGTTGACACGAGAAACGGGAAACGACCATATTCGTCTTTTGTCTCAGAAATATATTCTTCGTATCGCGTAATGTGATAAAAAATCGAAGCAACTGGATCAACAACACCATCAAAAGCATAGCAGTCCATTCCTTCAAATTCACTCACCGTTAACGGGATGTTCTCCAAATGAGTTTGAGTCATAAACGCTGCCATCTCGACATGAGGTACAGTTATATTCCTCTCTTTGGAATAGGCAAAATGAAACTCGCTACTCGAATCAGTCGTCAATTGATAATCCACCCCGCGCGATCCAAAAATGAACTCAAACGCATATTCTATTCGGGGCGATATTTCATCAACGAGTACTCGAAGCATTTACGCAATTTCGTCAATAATTTTCTGACAGATAAATTCAGCTGCTTTTCCATCTCCGTAAAACGTTGGATAGGTATAATCTGACTTGTTAAACAAAGTGTCAAAAGCAGCAAGTATTTCATCACGATTGGCTCCTGTGAGGATCGCATTTCCATTCTCTACGATCTCTGTCCACTCCGTTTGATCGCGCAGAATAACACATGGTTTTTCAAAGAAGAAAGATTCTTTTTGAAGTCCCCCACTATCGGTAACAACCATTCGCGCGTTCTTTTCCAGCACGATGATATCCATGAATCCAACAGGCTCAATAATTTTGATCCATTCTGATTCCATTACCTTTTTGAATAATTCTGGAGAAAGCTGTGCTTCCATTTTATGCTTTGTGCGTGGATGCAAAGGAAGAACGAATGTCAATTTATGTTTCTCAGAAATGTGATCAACAGCACTAAAAATAGCTTCCAAATTCTCAGCAATGTCCGTGTTTGTATCTCTGTGCACGGTCATCAACACGAATTCATTGGCTTTTAGCTGTTCTGTTTCCATTATGGATGAGAACTGATCTGCCACTTTGGCAAAATGAAGACTATTGTCGTACATGATATCTCCACAGTGATAGACATTTGGAGCATCAATTGTTGCTTTTGGTTTGTGCGATAGATCAAAACCTTCATTTGAAAGATTCGTAAGTCCTGTCTCTGTTGGAGTAAACAATAAAGTCGACATATGGTCACACGATATTCTGTTCAACTCCTCGGGCATTGCCTTGTTAAAACTTCTCAATCCTGCTTCTATATGAATAACAGGAATATAAATTTTGGCAGCTGCTAGCGCTCCTGCTATTGTAGAATTCGTATCACCATAAACAATTACTCCATCCGGTTTTTCATCTAAAAAGATTTTCTCAAGGCCTTCGAGCATTTTTGCCGTTTGTTGACCATGAGAACCGCTTCCTACTTGCAAATTGAAATGTGGCGTTGGAATATTCATTTCTTCAAAGAAGACCTTCGACATGTTTTCATCGTAATGTTGGCCCGTATGAACGATCAGTTCTTCGAGCTCTTCTGAAAACACATTCTGCACAGCTCTGCTGATAGCTGATGACTTAATAATTTGTGGGCGTGCCCCAACGATTGTGATTATTTTTTTTCTTTGATTCATCTATCCAAGTATTCCTTCATCTGCAAAACTAAAGTAATTATTGTCGGTAATGATGAGATGATCCAAAATTTGTAAATCAATCATAGCACCGAACTTATGCAGTGACTTTGTTAATTGCATATCTGATGGACTCGGATCTACTAATCCGCTCGGGTGATTGTGCGCCAAGATAATCGCAGATGCACGCTCTTCTAATGCTTTATGGAAAATCACTTTCCCATCTGCTACAGTTCCGGATAAACCTCCTTTCGAAATTTGACGAACTGCCATTACTTTATTACTTCGGTTTAAGTAAATAGCATAAAACTCTTCGTGGGTCAAATCTGCGAAATAGGGATGTAAGAATTCGTATGTTCTCCGTGAAGAGGTTAATCGAGGTACTTTACTCGCTTCAACCAAGGGTTTTCTTCTTCCCAATTCCAAGGCAGCATAAATCAATATAGCTTTGGCTTCACCTATTCCTTTGAACTTTTTGAGATCATTAATCGATTTCCTCGCTAAAACTTGCAAGTCGTTATTCGATTCTTCGAGTATCTTTGAGGCTACTTGAATAGCGCTCATGTTCTTCGTTCCCGACCCTATAAGCAAGCCGATTAGTTCTGCATTGGAGACAACGTCTCTTCCGCGATTGAGTAATTTTTCACGCGGCCGCTCGTAAGCGGGCATAGATTTAATAGTGGTAGGCATATTTGTTGTTAATTGTTTACTTTAAGTTAAGCATTCCCTTTCGGTTTTCAAACTTCTTCAACACATCTGTTCCACTTATTGACAATTTATCCTGTACAAGTATCTCTGAAAAGTGTCGGCTTTCTAATCTTTGGAATTAATTTTGCGTTAGAACTGATATTATGAAGCAATTACAATTAGCGTTTATCGCAATTTTCTTTCTCTTTTCTGCCTGTGCACAAGAGCCAAATAATGAGTTAAACTCGATCAACACTGAGGAAAAAGTGGTTTTGGGTCCTATCGACCTGAATTCTTATTTGAGCGATCGTCCTGATTTAGCGAAAAAGGTAGACAGCGTTTTCAATACCTTAAGTGATACATCGAAAATAGCTCAGCTCATTATGCCTGCTGCAGGGCGTTTGGGACATTCCGAAGAACGCATCCAATATTTGATTGATCATAATTTAATAGGTGGATTATTACTATTGAATGGAACCAAGCAGCAATTCTCGCAATGGGTAACTGAATACAATCAACGCTTAGAAAAATTGGGGCAATTGCCATTTCTCTATTCCGCAGATGCAGAACCATCTTTGGTGAATCGA
>JABXHO010000111.1 GCA_013373595.1 Flavobacteriales bacterium
ATGTGTCCCATACGCTCACGACGTACTTTCTTTTCCGTTACTTCCACTCCACAACGGTCACAAACGATTCCTTTGTATCGGATTCTTTTGTATTTACCACAGTGGCATTCGTAATCTTTAACAGGCCCGAATATACGCTCGCAGAACAAACCATCTCTTTCAGGTTTGTAAGTACGATAGTTTATTGTTTCTGGCTTAAGTACTTCACCACTTGATTTCTCGAGGATCATCTCTGGAGATGCCAACGAAATCGTGATTTTGTTGAAGTTACTCTGTCTTTTTGGTGTATCTTTTCTGTAAGCCATAATATTGCTTGTTTCTTTAATTCGGTGATTAATCCATTGTGACGTTTAGACACAATCCTCGTAGCTCGTGCAACAATACGTTGAATGACTCTGGAATTCCAGGCTCAGGGATGTTATCTCCCTTAACGATTGCTTCGTACGCTTTCGCACGACCAATCACGTCATCCGACTTCACTGTTAAGATTTCCTGCAAGATGTTTGCAGCTCCGAACGCCTCAAGCGCCCAAACCTCCATCTCACCAAATCTTTGACCTCCAAACTGAGCCTTACCACCAAGTGGTTGTTGAGTAATCAACGAGTAAGGTCCGATTGAACGAGCGTGCATCTTATCGTCTACCATGTGAGAAAGTTTCAACATGTAGATGATTCCCACGGTTGCTGTTTGGTGGAAGCGCTCACCTGTTCCTCCATCGTAAAGGTAAGTTTTACCTGAACGTGGGATTCCAGCTTTATCTGAGTACGCATCAATTTCAGATGGGTGTGCCCCGTCGAAAATTGGAGTAGCGAACTTCATTCCGAGCTTCTCTCCAGCCCATCCAAGAACCGTTTCGTAGATCTGTCCGAGGTTCATACGTGATGGTACCCCTAGTGGGTTCAACACGATATCAACTGGTGTTCCGTCTTCCAAGAATGGCATGTCTTCGGTACGAACGATATTGGCAACAATACCTTTGTTTCCGTGACGACCGGCCATCTTATCACCGACTTTCAATTTACGTTTCTTCGCAACGTATACTTTCGCCATTTTCACGATTCCTGATGGCAACTCATCACCAACAGAAATGTGGAACTTCTTACGTTTGTATGTTCCGAGAAGGTCGTTCGACTTAATGTTGAAGTTGTGGATCACTCGACCAATCAAAGTATTGATTTTCGCATCGCTTGTCCATTCTGTTGGGTTTACGATTGCGTAATCGATTGCTCCAAGGTTACGAGATGAAAACTTCGTTCCCTTTTTGATGATTTCTTCTTTAAAGTTGTTGAATACACCTGATGATTTAGCATCACCGATAATTTCCAATAACTTCTCGATCAATTTTCCTTTCAACTCAGCGAACTCTTTATCGAATTCAGCATCTAAGCTTTCCAAGATTGGTTTATCTTGTGCTTTTGCTTTACGATCTTTCACTGCACGAGAGAACAATTTCTTCTCGATTACAACACCGCGAAGTGAAGGACCTGCTTTCAATGAAGCATCTTTCACATCACCTGCTTTATCACCGAAGATTGCACGAAGCAATTTCTCTTCTGGTGAAGGATCTGTTTCTCCTTTAGGTGTAATCTTACCGATCAAGATATCTCCTTCTTTGATTTCAGCACCAATTCGGATCAATCCATTTTCGTCTAGATCTTTTGTCGCTTCTTCACTTACGTTAGGAATATCAGCTGTTAGCTCTTCCATTCCACGTTTTGTGTCACGTACATCCAATGAGTACTCATCGATGTGGATTGATGTAAATACATCATCACGTACCACGCGCTCAGAAATAACGATCGCATCCTCGAAGTTGTATCCTTTCCAAGGCATGAAGGCTACTTTCAAGTTTTGTCCAAGTGCTAATTCACCTGCTTGTGTAGCGTATCCCTCACATAATACCTGTCCTTCTTCAACTACATCACCTTTCTTAACGATCGGCTTCAAGTTCATACAAGAACCTTGGTTTGTTTTTTGGAATTTCGTCAACGGGTAGCGTTTTACTTCACCGTCGAAGCTTACAATTTTATCTTCTTTCGTCCAATTGTACTTAAGAACGATTTCGTTTGAATCAACGTATTCAACAACACCATCACCTTCGGCGTTGATCAATACACGTGAATCTTTAGCCACCAATTCCTCGATTCCAGTACCCACGATTGGTGAGTTTGGTCTCAACAATGGAACTGCTTGGCGCTGCATGTTCGATCCCATCAAGGCACGGTTGGCATCATCATGCTCCAAGAAAGGAATTGACGATGCGGCGATTGATGCAATTTGGTTCGCTCCTACATCCATCAACGAAAGATCCGTTGGCGGAACTACTGGGAAGTCACCTTCGTAACGTGCTTTAACTGTATCTGTCAAGAAGTTTCCGTTGTCATCAATCTGTGCGTTTGCTTGCGCGATTGTTTGAGCATCTTCCTCTTCAGCAGAAAGGTATACTGGTTCGTTCTTTACATCCACTTTACCACCTTTTACAGCGCGGTATGGCGTTTCGATGAACCCTAGTTTATTTACTTTGGCGAATACACACAAAGAAGAGATCAAACCAATGTTTGGTCCTTCAGGAGTCTCAATAGTACAAAGACGACCATAGTGTGTGTAGTGAACGTCACGTACCTCAAATCCTGCTCTTTCACGGGAAAGACCACCAGGTCCGAGTGCCGATAGACGACGTTTGTGAGTTACCTCAGAAAGTGGATTCGTTTGATCCATGAACTGAGAAAGCTGGTTTGTTCCGAAGAACGAGTTGATTACAGACGAAAGTGTTTTCGCGTTAATCAAATCGATTGGTGTAAATACTTCGTTATCACGAACGTTCATACGCTCACGGATAGTTCTAGCCATACGAGCCAAACCAACACCGAATTGAGAGTACAATTGCTCACCAACTGTTCTTACACGACGGTTCGAAAGGTGATCGATATCATCGACATCCGCTTTCGAGTTGATCAATTCGATCAAGTACTTGATGATTGAGATCATGTCCGTTTTGGTCAATACACGTGAAGTTTCCTCCATGTTATCACCCAATTTCTTGTTCAAACGGAAACGTCCAACCTCACCAAGATCGTAACGTGTATCAGAGAAGAATAATTTTTCGAAAACTCCTTTGGCTGTTTCGTAATCTGGTGGCTCAGCATTACGTAATTGGCGGTAGATATGCTCTACTGCTTCTTTTTCAGAGTTCGATGTATCTTTCTGAAGTGTATTATAGATAATCGTGAAATCTGCACTATTGATATCCTCTTTATGCAAGATGATTGTTTTAGCACCAGAATCCATGATCAAATCAATGTGTTCTTCTTCGAGGACAGTTTCACGATCGAGTAATACTTCATTACGTTCGATTGAAACAACCTCACCTGTATCTTCATCTACGAAATCTTCCACCCAAGACTTCAATACACGCGCAGCTAATTTACGCCCGATTGCTTTCTTTAAGTTCGTCTTCGTTGCTTTCAATTCGTCAGCAAGATCGAAGATTTCCAAGATGTCCTTATCACTTTCGTATCCGATTGCACGGAACAACGTAGTTACAGGTAATTTCTTTTTACGGTCGATATACGCATACATCACACTATTGATGTCTGTTGCGAATTCGATCCATGATCCTTTGAAAGGAATAACACGCGCAGAGTACAACTTAGTACCGTTTGCGTGGCGACTTTGTCCGAAGAACACACCTGGTGAACGGTGAAGTTGAGAAACGATAACACGCTCAGCTCCGTTCACTACGAATGATCCTTTCGGCGTCATGTATGGAATAGTTCCAAGGTACACATCCTGCACGATAGTTTCGAAATCTTCGTGTTCTGGATCCGTACAGTATAATTTAAGTTTCGCTTTTAAAGGGACGCTATACGTCAAACCACGATCGATACACTCTTCAATTGTGTAGCGAGGTGGGTCAATAAAATAATCAAGAAACTCCAATACAAATTGGTTTCTTGTGTCTGTAATTGGGAAGTTTTCAGCGAACACTTTAAAAAGTCCTTCACTGTCCCGGTTTTCTGGAGTAGTTTCCAATTGGAAAAACTCTCGGAATGATTTTAGTTGGATATCCAAGAAATCTGGATATGCGAACTGATTTTTGCTCGACGCAAAATTCACTCTTGTTGATAATTTGCTTGCTGTTGCCAAGGTCAAACGTTTTTGGTGAAAATAAATAGCACTATTCTGTACCCTCTGCGAAAAAACAGGAATAGGCACCCGTCAAAATGACGGACGCCTTTCCCAAAATTTAAGTAAGTAATTACTTAATCTCAACTTCAGCTCCTGCCTCTTCCAAAGAAGATTTAAGACCTTCAGCTTCGTCTTTAGAAACACCTTCTTTCAAAGTTGCAGGTGCTCCATCGACCATCTCTTTAGCTTCTTTCAAACCAGCACCAGTCAATTCTTTTACCAATTTAACTACTGCCAATTTAGAACCACCAGCTGCTTTAAGGATTACGTCGAATTCTGTTTTTTCTTCAGCGGCTGCGCCACCTTCACCTCCACCAGCAGCAACTGCTACCGCTGCAGCTGCAGGTTCGATTCCGTACTCGTCCTTAAGGATGTTTGCTAGTTCGTTTACGTCTTTAACTGTCAAGTTAACCAACGCTTCTGCCATTTCTTTCAAATCAGCCATTTTATTTTTGTTTTAAAAAATTCTTAAAATTAATTTGTTTT
This sequence comes from Flavobacteriales bacterium, assembly GCA_013373595.1. Classification (GTDB taxonomy): domain Bacteria; phylum Bacteroidota; class Bacteroidia; order Flavobacteriales_D; family Crocinitomicaceae; genus UBA4466. The sequence goes on from JABXHO010000111.1 coordinate 4,675, forward strand.
CGTGTTCAGGCGATAAGTGCCTTTCCACATTCTTTATGCTCTTTCTTCGAGCGTTTTAAGGATACCAGCGATTTTTCCACCAGCTCCTTTAAGTCCAGAAACAACGTTCTTAGCAGGACTTTGAAGCAATGCAATAATATCTCCGATAAGTTCTTCTTTGCTTTTGATATCAGCAAGCGTTCCCAATTGGTCATCGCCAATGTAAACACCTTCATCAATCCAAGCTCCTTTAAGAACAGGCTTATCCAATTTCTTACGAACATCTTTGATAAGCTTAGCTGGAGCATTACCAACTTCTGCGAACATGATTGAAGTCGCACCTTTTAGTGTATCACGTAGATCACCAAAATCTTTGTCTTCAACTCGATCCATCGCTTTAGCAAGAAGTGTGTTTTTTACCACACGCATACTTACGTTCGCGTTGAATGCTTTACGTCGCAATCCGTTTACTGCTTCTACTGTTAATTCTGCTGTATCCGTTAAGTAGATTACGTTGTTGTTTGCCAATTGCTCAGCCAACTCGTCTACATACTTTGCTTTTTCTTCTTTTGTCATTTCAAATCCGTTTTAAGCAATTAGAGACTTAGCGTCTACTTGAATACTAGGGCTCATGGTAGAACTCATGTAAATGCTCTTAATATAGGTTCCTTTCGCTGCGGAAGGCTTCATTTTGAGAAGTGTTTGAAGTAACTCATCTGTGTTCTCTTCAATTTTTACACTATCGAAACTTGCTTTACCAACAGAAGCATGGATAATCCCATATTTATCAACTTTAAAGTCGATTTTACCTGCTTTTACTTCAGTTACTGCCTTACCAACGTCCATTGTTACCGTACCAGTTTTAGGGTTAGGCATCAAACCACGAGGACCTAGAATACGTCCTAATGCACCTACTTTACCCATTACTGCTGGCATCGTAATAATAACGTCGATATCAGTCCAACCTCCTTTGATTTTGTCGATGTACTCATCCAAACCAACGTAGTCGGCACCAGCATCTTTAGCTTCCTGCTCCTTATCTGGAGTACACAATACAAGAACCTTAAGGTCCTTACCTGTACCGTGAGGCAACGCTACTGTTCCTCTTACCATTTGGTTCGCTTTTCTTGGATCTACTCCAAGGCGTACACTTACATCAACTGAGGCGTCAAACTTGGTTGTTGAAACTTCCTTAACTAAATTACATGCTTCTGCTAAGGTGTAAGCCTTCTCCGCGTCAATTTTCGCGAGGGCTTCTTTTCTCTTTTTAGAAATTCTTGCCATAACAATTACAATTATTTAGTTTCTGGTGCTTCACCACCTTTTACTACAACTCCCATACTTCTTGCAGTTCCGGCAACCATGCGCATTGCAGAGTCAACGGTAAAGCAATTCATATCTTGCAACTTATCTTCCGCGATGAGGCGAACTTTGTCCCAAGAAATGTTTCCTACTTTTGAACGGTTAGGTTCAGAGGAACCTTTCTTCAGTTTAGTCTGCTCAAGGATTTGAACAGCTGCTGGAGGTGTTTTAATTACGAAATCGAATGATTTATCACTATAAACAGTGATAACCGCTGGTAAAACTTTTCCTGCCTTGTCTTGCGTACGTGCATTAAATTGCTTGCAAAACTCCATAATGTTAACCCCTTTCGCACCAAGCGCGGGACCAACAGGAGGGGCTGGATTAGCTGCACCACCTTTGATCTGTAATTTGATCAAACCTGCTACTTCTTTAGCCATTTGTGTTGATTTGTGTAGTCAAGCATGAATACTTGCGGGAAGCTTTAATCGCTTTCTTCACTTCTACGGTTAATATACTCTTTAAACTTCTTTTTCTACTTGCATGTAGCTCAACTCGAGAAGGTTCTTACGTCCGAAGATTTTAACCATTACTTTGAGTTTCTTCTTCTCTTCGTTGATCTCATCGATAACACCACTAAAGTTGTTGAAAGGACCATCGATTACTTTCACCGACTCACCCACAACAAATGGTATTTTCATTTCTTCTTCCGTTTCAGAAAGTTCGTCCACTTTACCGAGGATTCGATTCACCTCCGACATTCTCATCGGGTGTGGATCACCACCTTTTTCGGCACCAAGGAATCCGATAACATTCGGAATACCTTTAATAACGTGAGGCACCTCTCCTACGAGCGCTGCCTCGACTAAAACGTAACCGGGAAGATATGCTTTCTCCTTGCTTACTTTTTTACCATTTCTGATTTGGAATACTTTTTCGGTAGGGATCAATACTTGTCCAACGAAGTCCGTCAGTTTAAGACGTGAAATTTCCATGTCCAAGTATTCTTTTACCTTTTTCTCTTTTCCGCTTATAGCACGAACAACGTACCAACGTTTTTTAATCTCTCCCATTGGGTAACGACTATTTAAATATTTGGTAGATGAATCCTAATGCTCCTTCCCACGTTTTTCCTCCTGTGATTCCGAATACGAAATCCATTACGAAAATGATTAGGGCAATAATCACGGAAGCAACAACAACAATGATTGTGTTACTTTGAAGCTCTTTCCATGTCGGCCATGTAACTCTGTGTACCATTTCGGTAACAGTTTCACTGAGGTATTCTTTCACTTTTGACATTTCTTCTATTTTGCACGGGCGGTAGGGCTCGAACCCACGACCAATGGATTTGGAATCCACTACTCTACCAACTGAGCTACACCCGTGTGTAAAAGGGGGAATTTGACTTCCCCCTAATTATTTGGTTAGCACTTAGTGCTAGTTTTCTCGATATTACTCGATGATTTCAGTTACCTGACCAGCACCTACAGTTCTACCTCCCTCACGGATTGCAAAACGAAGTCCTTTGTTCATTGCAACTGGTACGATCAAGTTAACTTGGATCGTTACGTTATCACCAGGCATTACCATGTCACGTCCTTCTTCCAACATGATTTCTCCAGTAACGTCAGTTGTTCTCAAGTAGAACTGTGGACGGTACTTGTTATGGAATGGAGTGTGACGTCCACCTTCTTCTTTCTTCAATACGTAGATCTCAGCTTTGAATTTGCTGTGTGGTGTAGTTGAACCTGGTTTACAGATAACCATTCCACGTTTGATTTGAGATTTTTCAATACCTCTCAACAAGATACCAACGTTATCTCCAGCTTCTCCTCTGTCCAAGATTTTACGGAACATCTCAACCCCTGTTACTGTAGAAGAAAGTTTTTCATCTCCCATTCCAAGGATATCAACAGGATCTCCTGTGTTGATCACACCAGTTTCGATACGACCTGTAGCAACAGTTCCACGACCTGTAATTGTGAACACGTCCTCAACTGGCATCAAGAAATCTTTCTCAACGTCACGTGGAGGAAGCTCGATCCATGTATCAACAGCATCCATCAATTCGTTAACCGTAGCAACCCACTTCTCTTCTCCGTTCAATGCACCAAGTGCAGAACCTTGAATTACTGGTGTATTGTCTCCATCGTACTCATAGAAATCAAGCAATTCTCTGATTTCCATTTCAACCAATTCCAAAAGCTCTTCATCGTCAACCATATCCACTTTGTTCATGAATACAACCATTCTTGGAACACCAACCTGGCGTCCTAAAAGGATGTGCTCACGAGTTTGTGGCATTGGCCCATCAGTAGCAGCAACTACCAAGATAGCTCCATCCATTTGAGCCGCTCCTGTAACCATGTTC
>JABXHO010000018.1 GCA_013373595.1 Flavobacteriales bacterium
AGCCTGAACCAAACGATAGTAAGGGAGTATACTTCCACAGTCGTGCACCGAAGATTTATGTAAAAAATCAATTCCTTGAAGGAGATCGCTATCTTATTTCACGATTAACTACCACGGATTTCCCTTCGGGAATGGCCGAGATTGATGTTCACTGGGACAACTATGGTAAGAAGTATGAAATGAAAGTACATGCTGGCTTCTATGGAATGAAGCAATACGATGACTTGACGCTTGAACCAGCAATTGCGTGGGCCGTACGAGACAAAAATGGTTCGGAAGTCAATCACGATTACGAGTGGAACGAGGTGCAAACAGAGCATCGACGGGTGTATTGGTCACCACGCGCAGACTATGATTTAATTAGCGAAGCCTATTTCGGTTCTGACCCTACAACATCGTCAAACAACTTAAAAGTAAAGATTCTTTCTCATCTAAATTCAGAAACGCCTTTTGGCCTAGATGATCTTTCAGGAAAAACCATTGAACTTCTCATCTCTTCAAAAGGAACCTTCATCGAATGCCGAGGACAAGATATTGACCCAGCGTTAATTGGTGAAATAGACGAACTGATGCGTTTGCGCCCAAATAGCTGGCAACCTGCAACAGTCGACTTTCGCCAATTTGCTTTTGATTATTACGATGAGAATGATGACGGTCAACTTGTCCCAATTCCATCAAATAGTTGGATAAAATTAACTTTCTAATAATATTTGCGATCTTAATCACCCTAATTAAATCTGAAATGAAAAACATTGCCGTTATCGCCATCGTTCTTGCTCTAACAAGCTCTTGTTTCCCAGAAAACATGGGGAAAGAAATGGGAAATGCTCTTGGAAAAATGCAGCAAATGCTAGCTGATCAAAATTTCAAACGGGCAATCTCTCACATTGAACTTTACAAAATCAGACATGGAAAATATCCACCGTCTATCGACTCTTTGGAGTTTATTAATCCAATGGATTCGTCGTTTTTGCGATCCGTCGAATACATCCCAATGGATTCTGTTTATGGTTTAAATCTGACACATTACAGTTCACGCATGAAAAAAGATTTGAGTTATCCAGATGAATTTTGGGAAGGATTGGGGTGTAGCGAATCAAATATGAAGTAAGTGATTTCGAAAAAAAACTATTTTAATTGTAGTACGGGCGAAGACTCTTCCCTCGCGCTATACTAAGCGAAGCAGAATCAATCATTGTCTATTGAACGTTTGGTTACAAGCATCAATGGTCATTTCAATCGTGTTTCCATGCATGGATTACGGCGGAAGCCTCTTGAAGAACAAGCAAAATCCATTGGACTTCTACTGACCACTATCGAACTATCCAATTGGGAAGTGTTTTTCGGTAGACGACGTACAACACACTACTGTTCGCTTGAATGAGATGAATGCTCAAGCAGCATTTGAAAAGCAATTGAGTCGCGAGGTTCAGTTTTTTCCTGCTGATGATCTGAAACAAGAAAAATATCTTACTTCACGATAACCATTACTGGGGCAGAATGGTATGCTCCACTCAAATCTCCTGTCAAATAATAAGCCTGATAACCAAACGGTTTTTTAGAGGCGAAAAAAATGCGATAAATAACGGAGTGACACTCTACTATTTCGTCCGATTCCGTATCAATTTTTTTCGCGACTGATTCGGTATATTCTTGTACCATGTATTCATTCTTCTTGTTCTTGAAAACATCTTCTATCAATTCTTGATTTGGCTGAACATAGACACCTTCTGCCCCATAATCTTTGAACGGCTTTAACACGATTTGTTCTGGGGTAAGTACTTCCAAAAGACCTGCTACTGTCTTAAATGAATTCAAACTTTTAGCAAACAGTACCTTTTCTCTCCATACTTCGGCTCCCTTCTCATTCCGCTTTGAGCTCAAGTAGTTCAACAAATCTTTCGTTCCTAGCATTCCTCCAGTTGGGGATGGAAAAATACAATCTGGTTGCAGTTGAAGTAACTTCGTCAATTCTTTAAATTCATGCTGGTTGCTTTCCCAAACAAAAGGTATCACAAGGTTGATAACACCGTCGAAAACGGTCCCATTCCAAGAGCATCCATCTTCGTGGGCAACTATCTCATTAGCATAAACAACTGTTGTATCTAACCCTTCTTGATTCAATTGTTCCGAAAAATACTGGTAATGTGCGCCGTGAACTTGACTCGATTCAAGATGACTCACTACTATTGCAATTTTCTGTGACTTAGGAAGGGCCGCTTCCACCTCTAACTTCAATTGTTCATTAAAGTTGAGATTTGTCCACATTCCCTTTGGATTTTTGATCCATTTTTGTGCCACTTTACCAAGGGTTTCCATCAGACCCACCTTTCCGGGCAAATTGATATTCATCTCAATCAACTTAGCTCCATCTTCAGTCAAAAGAAAATCGGCACAACCATGAAAATCGGTGTCCTTCATCGGAACAGTTGGAAGACTCCAGAAATCTCGTTGTTTACATTGTTCAAAATAGGCGTCAGTATCAACCAAATCCAGCATGGAACGCACAGCTTGATTCAAATTGTTGAATTGCGCTTGAGGTATTTCCAGTGGAGTATTGGAGAATTTGTAGGTCGTACACCCCGTTCCCTTCGTGAGTGCCTCAAAATAGGTTGCTTCTTTCGAGTTCATGCCCTTATTTTTCAAGCGTTAGCATTTTAATGAGTTCCTTTCGATTGATTTTTCCTAATTCATTGGCTGGAATTTTCTCTATTGCTTGGATGATTACTGGAATCTTGAACGGTTCCAACAAAGCCGCACAATGCTCCCGAATAACTTCTTTAAAATTTGCTGGAGCGCTATCTTCAATTACTACCGCCGAGCCGACAACTTGATATTTTTCAGGGTCGGTAATTGCGCATACCGCTGCTTCTTTAACGAAATCTAACTTTAAAATTATCTCTTCCACTTCCACGGGTTGACACTTCATACCGTCTACGCTAATTTCATCATTCATCCTCCCGATTACTTTGATGTATCCATCTTCATCCATAATTCCGAAATCGCCCGAATGAATCCAATTATCCGCATCAATTGCTTTTTTAGTTGCTTCAGGGTTATTCCAATATCCAGGCATTACGTTCGGACCTCGCATGCAAATCTCTCCCACTCCATTTTCATCAGGAGCATCAATTTTCAATTCTACATTCAAGGTATGTTTCCCCGTAAAGTCTAAACGGTGTTGATTGCTATTATAATGAATAAATGCGCAGCGACTGGCTTCTGTTGATCCGTAGTACATGTACAGTTGCGTATTGGGGAGAAGTTCTAGCAACTGAGCAGTCAAACTTGGATGCATTGGCGTACAATTTACCACCAAATATTTCAAGCAAGTACCAGCCTCAATTACCGCTTCCCGATGATTTGCAACCATATTCTTCAACATCCCGGGGGAAGCTAAAAAACCTGTGGCTTGCTGCTTTTTAATTTCTTTTGCCAGAAATCCGACCTCATAGCGTCTATTTGTCAAGAACGCTTCTCCTCCAACCATAATTAGCGCATGGATGTGACCAAGGCCAAAGGTGAATGATAATGGCAGACTGATCAATTCGCGATCGTTCTCCGTCATTTTTGCAAAATCCAAAATACTCGACGCTGTTGCTAAGGTGTTGGAATGGGAGGTCATCACAGCTTTTGGAGTCCCCGTTGTTCCGCTAGTAAACATCATATAGGCAATTGAACACTCGCCCTCAATTCCCCTCTTTTCTTCAGAGGAAACGGATGAAAATGGTAATAAACGGAACGGGCCATCCGAAAGATCTTCCGAATACCCATCGACCAAACAATACTTTGCAGTTGTGATTTCAGCGGCCTGAATGATACTTTTCCTAGGCTTAGATGTATTTAAGTGGACAGAAATTGCACCTAGATGCATACATGCAAAATAACTTAACAGGTGATCAATTCCGTGTTCTAAAACAAGTAGAACACGATCCTCAGGAAGAACACCTATCTGATGTAATCCGCTAGCTTTCATCAGCATCAATTGATAGAATTCACCATAAGTCACAGACCGATACTGATCTGCGACAAAGGTCTTTGAGTGATGCGTCTTGCTGCGCTCGACTAAGTAATCCAGTACTCTCATTTAGAACATCTTTTCACTAAGTGCATTGAATACGGTGCTCAATTTCGACAAATATGTTTCAAATGTTTCTTGTGCTAATTCATAGTTAATTTCCGTATTCACACCTTTCACATAATGATTCAACGAATCGATTACAACCGTAAAGTGATTTAACTCTGTTTCATCTTCGATATGCGCAAAAATATACGTTGTTGCTTTCTGTTTTTGCTCAGGCGTAAATGAAAAATGATCGTCAATCAGTCGATTGAATGCTACCAAGGCAATTGAATACTCCGCATGATTATAAATTTCTGAAAACATATTTGTAAACAATCCTGTTTGAATATCCTCAGCAACAACCATGTTTCGATATACATACTTTTTAAATGCACTTGCTTCTTTGGTTGCATATTTTGACAACATCCAACTATCATCAGAAACAAACGATTCTGCCAAATCGTGGTACAGTTGCGTATGTGTTTCGCCATCAAAATCAAGCCCTAAATCTTCATAGCTTGTTTCCGCGTTCATAGCTGCCGCCATTAGCAATTCGTTTTTCTGAATACTTGGATCTTCCGACTCAATAGCAATACGCTGCATTCTACAAGAAAGCCCGTAAATAGCAAGCATCTTCAAGTGTGTTTCTTTCCAGGCATTAAAGATCATTTTGAATGAATCTTCCGTCCATTTTGTACTTCCAATTTTCTCGAATGTGTCTTCTATTAAAGCTAATTCAGCTTCTTTGTTACTTAACGCATTCAAGAGTGCTGACTTCAACTTAGGATCTTCTACATAGGTTAATGCAGGTTCAATGTACGCAGCTAGGGATTGTTTTTCTAACGTTTTCATGATATGTTTTGTTTGATTTGTGGTTTACGTTTTTGTTGGGAGATCACTTTTGCTTCCGACATTAATGCTTCGGCCAATATTTGGTTGGGATCGTAGACAGGAACATCAAAGCAGTTTTTCAATTCCTTTAGCAAGGGTAACTCTGTACATCCCAGAACAAGTGCTTCGGCACCTTCTTGAACTAGTTTATTTCCAATTTCCTGCAGCTCTTCGTACAATAATTGATCTACTTGTGGGTGCTTTACTTTAATTCCATGATTACTATCGTAAATACAATTGTGTACTCGTTCTTGATCGGTGTGAGATGGCACGATTAATTGTCCGCGAAAGTTGTTTTCATACAGTCCAAATTGATACGTTCCTTTCGTTGCAAGGAGTCCAACCGTTTTAACTCGATCCTTGTATAAGCGTTTTTGCGTTTCCTCAATAATATTGACATATTCCATCGAAGAGTTAAGCAATTGCGATCGAATTTTACCAATAATGGGAGAAGCGTGTGCGGTATTACAGATTATTGCGGCAACATCTACACCTTGTCGTTCCATTGATCGCAACACCTTTACAAAAGCATCCGCTGGATTAACCTTTGTTTTTCCTAGAAGGAACTCCGTTCGATCGGAATAGTCCCTGGGGTAAGAGAGGTGTACAATAGAAACACAATCCTGTTCAACTTTATGTTCTGATAATTCCAGAATTTTCTGGTGAACGTCTAGTCCTGCCCAAGGGCCAATACCTCCAAGCAGGCCAATTGTGCAATTTTTACGCATAGCTTTGCGTGTAGTGAATGTGGTCAACATACCCCAAATATACTTGAAGCGTCTAAAAAATCTTTAGGTAGAAATACCTGATTCCATTTAGGAAGAAGCTACCTTTGTATTTTAACTTGTTTCTGTTCATGTGCCTAAAAAAAACCTATTTTAATTGGAGTACGGGCAAAGACTCTTCCCTCGCGCTGTACTACGCGAAGCAGAATCAATCATTGTCTATTGAACGTTTGGTTACAAGCATCAATAGTCATTTCAATCGTGTTTCCATGCATGGATTACGGCGGGAGCTTCTTGAAGAACAAGCAAAATCCATTGGACTTCCACTAACCACTATCGAACTACCTGAACAACCTTCAATGGAAGATTATGGAAGGATCATGCAAAAAACTGTGGATGATTTAAAGGCAAATCAATTCACAGACTGTATCTTCGGTGATATCTTTTTGGAGGACTTGAGGGAGTACCGAGAAAATCAATTGGCTCCATTGGAAATAAGCGCGCATTTTCCATTGTGGAAGAGAGATACCCGTGAATTAATGGAGGATTTCATATCGCATGGATTTAAAGCGGTTGTGGTTTGTATCAAATCAGATCTCCTTGATGCCTCCTTTGTTGGGCGAGAACTTGATATGGATTTTGTGAATGATCTTCCCAAAAACGTAGATCCTTGCGGAGAAAATGGAGAATTTCACACCTTTTGTTATGACGGCCCAATCTTCGATTATCCCATAAATTTCGAGATTGGTGAAAAGACCTTTCGAGAATACGATCATCCAAAAAATGACGACGACGAACATCCAGAAGTGCCCGAAAAATTGGGATTCTGGTTTTGTGATCTTATTTTGAAATAATTCGACTGGTCAAACAAGTGCAACTCATGCAGAATCGGTAAGCGCTGCACTTGTGGTAATTGCGCTATTTATTCATATTCCAATTATCGCTTCGGTATCGTTATATCCACTAATTTTGTTCTCTTCAAAAAACTCAAAGACAAATTGACGTCATGGACAAAAAAATTGCGATTATCGGATGTGGGAATTTAGGATTATCCATATTGAATGGATTATTGGCTCAGGGAACACCTCCGTCGAACATTATTGCAACCAAACGGAACACTGAATCCTTGGAATATCTCACGGAAAAAGGAGTTCGTATCACTGATAACAACGAAGAAGCGATTAAAGCATCGGAACTCATTATTGTTGCGTTAAAACCTTATACTATTTTGGAAGTTCTGCAAGATGTTCAACATGCTTTTGATCCAGATCGACATCTTCTTGTTTCATTGGCTACAGGAATTTCGGTTCAACAACTCGAAACAACGATTAACAGCTCAGTTCCAGTTTTTAGGGCCATGCCGAACACGGGAGCCGATGTTGGAATGTCAATGACGTGTATCTGTTCGAATAGTTTTGACGCTGAAAAGATTGCACTTGTAACCGAGTGCTTTGATAGCATTGGTAAAACCATTCACATTGATGAAAAACTCATGGATTCTGCAACCGTTTTGGGAGCCTGCGGCGTAGCGTACGTTCTTCGGTTTATGCGAGCGATGATTCAAGGAGGAATCCAAATCGGTTTTGATGCCAAAACGGCCACGGATATCGTATCACATACTGTTCAAGGAGCAGCGGAATTATTGATTCAAAATGGCCAGCATCCCGAATATGAGATTGACAAAGTAACGACTCCAAGAGGTTGTACGATTGCCGGACTGAATGAGATGGAGCACAATGGAATGAGTTCCGCCTTGATCAAAGGAATTGTTACCTCGTATGAAATCATTGAAAAATAGTCCCTTTTTCGAACTGAATAATTTAAGTAAATGAAAAATGCCCACTTCACTGAGTGGGCATTTCTTATTCGTTATTTCAGTAACTACTATGTATACGTAGTCTTACTTTTCGAAATTCATGATTGTCTTTTCGATGATGGCAACGCATTCCATCAATTGCTCTTCGTTCATTACCAATGGTGGCGCGAAACGAATGATATTACCGTGAGTTGGTTTAGCGAGCAATCCATTTTCTTTCATTGCTACGCATAAGTTCCAAGCAGTTTCACTTTCTTCTGTATCGTTGATTAAGATCGCGTTCAATAATCCTCTTCCTCGAACCTTAACAACCAAATCGGTATTTTCAATGATACGATTCATTTCTTTACGGAAAAGTTTACCCAAACGACGAGCATTTTCCGCCAAGTTCTCTTCTTGCACTACTTCCAATGCCGCAACCGCTACTTTCGCTGCAACAGGGTTTCCTCCGAATGTAGAACCATGTTGTCCCGGCTTGATCACCATCATGATCTCGTCATTTGCTAAAACAGCCGACACTGGATATGCTCCACCAGACATTGCTTTACCAAGAATCAAAATATCAGGTTGAACGTAAGTTTGTGGGTCTTTTTGACAAGAATTACCACATGAACAATCACCACAAACTGCCAACAAAGAACCTGTTCGTGCAATTCCTGTTTGTACTTCATCTGCGATGAACAACGCTCCTGCTTCTGTACACAATTCACGCGCTTTTGCCAAGTATCCATCTGAAGGAACAAATACACCTGCTTCTCCTTGAATTGGTTCTACTAGGAATCCGGCTACATTTTCTTGCTTCAACGCTTCTTCCAAAGCAGCTGTATCATCATAAGGAATGCGGATAAATCCAGGAGTGAATGGTCCAAAATTATCTTTTGCATTGGCATCATCCGAGAAAGAAACGATTGTTGTTGTTCTTCCGTGGAAGTTTCCTCCACACACGATGATTTTCGCTTGATCTTCTGCAATTCCTTTCACTTCGTACGCCCATTTACGGCAAAGCTTGATCGCTGTTTCTACAGCTTCCGCTCCTGTGTTCATTGGAAGTACCTTATCAAAACCAAAGTATTCTGTTACGAATTTCTCGTATGGTCCGAGGGCATCGTTGTAGAAAGCGCGAGAAGTAAGCGTTAATGTTTTCGCTTGATCCACCATTGCTCCTACGATTTTTGGGTGACAGTGCCCTTGATTTACTGCAGAGTATGCCGACAAGAAATCGTAGTATTTTTTTCCTTCAACGTCCCATACGTGAACTCCTTCACCACGAGACAAAACAACTCCAAGTGGATGATAATTGTGTGCTCCGTACTTATCTTCTATTTGGATTAAATCTGCTGATGACATTTTTTCTGTTGTCGTGTTCATGTAGTTTATTTTTGAATTGTATCGTTCATCTCGGAGAACTGTTATCCTTTCCTCATTCTTGGAGAGAAATCATCCAGAAAGTGATTGCGAACAATCGAATTGTAAAATTAATGGTTTTTAGATGGAATGTCAATTGTGTGTGTCCCATTCTTGGGCGCAATCAGCTATAAAAAAGGGGAACCGAAGCTCCCCTGAATTATCTAAAACAATTTTCCTTGATCCTTATCTTCATCTTCTTTCTTGGACAAATCCCACTCAACTGTTGGGCTTCCTCCTTCCTCTTCCTCTTTGGAATCGTCTGAATCGTTGTCTTCTTTTTCCTTTTTATCCTTTTCAGGCTCTGGCCACGGAACATCGCCTTCAATCTCATGATCGAGTACAATCTCTTTCACTTTTAACTTCGTGATTTGATTTCCTTGCGACTTCATTCCTTTCACGTCGATGAATTCATCCATTTGAATGATGGTATCAGGCAAGTTCTTCGTCGCTTTGAGCAACTTATTGTATACCACGCGTACTCTCGGCTGATAGCCAGTAGAAACGGCATCGAGATATGAATCTTCGTGTTCACTAATGAACGGAACTTTCTTATCTGTTGTTACCTCGCACACAAATCGCTTACCGTAGTGTAATTCTTTCTCTCCATCGTAGTAAACCGCTGAAATTGGACGGTCTGGCACCCATTTTTCAATGTGAATCAGGTCATCATCAAAGTGAAGCGATAAATCGAAGTGTGACAAACGGTATTCGCCAGATTTATAGAGCGTCAAGATTTTGTCTTCTCCTTTGAATGAACCAAGGAATTTACCTCGATTGTCGTCATTGAGTCGACCAACTACCTCATCGAACCAGATTTTTCTCGCTGCCAAAGTCGATCCTCCTACTTCTTTCTGAACAATTTTCGATACGATCTCTTTTGTTACACGATTTCCTCCCGAACCTCGACCTTTGATCAACAATTCTCCAAGATCGATATCCCATTTGAGTCGTTTCAAGTGTGGACGTGCTCTCAGGATCACTGTTACCACTTCGCGTTCCCCATTCGGGTGCACATTGAAGTAGAGTACTTTCGAACCTTTGGTTCCTTTCGTTAAATCGTATTCTTTATCGCGCGTAATTGAATTCACGTTGAAACGCTTCATCATTGTTGGCCCACCTTTTCCATCTTGATAGATCATGTGGTACACTGTGCGCTTATCGCCTTTTTTCCAGACGTTTGCGTACATGATTCCTTTTCCGACAAATTTCTTGTCAGAAACTTTGGTCACCATCATTTTTCCTGTTGCGAAGAAGACAATGATATCATCAATTTCCGAACAATCGCTGATGTATTCCGCGCCGCGCAAACCATGACCGATAAATCCTTCTTCGTAATCAACGTAGAATTTCTTGTTTCGGATGATTACTTTCTTCGCTGAAATAGAATCGAAAGTTTTGATTTCCGTTTTTCGTTCTCTTCCTTCTCCGAATCGCGTTTTCAGGTCTTTGAAATAATCGATGGCGTATTCCACCAAATTTTCGAGGTTATTCTTCACCTCTTCCATTTCCGCTTCGAGCTTCGCGATATTATCATCCGCCTTATCCGAATCAAAACGCGTGATACGAATCATTGGGATTTGCGTCAACTTTTGAAGATCCTCGTCTACGATTTCGCGAACAAGTAATTTCTGAAACGGCTTGAATGCTTTGTATAAGTATTCGAAAAGTGAGGGTTTATCGCTGTATTTCTTGAAATCGATGTACATTTCTTCGCGAATGAAGATTTTCTCCAATGTTGAGAAATGCCATTGTCGTTGTAACTCGTCGAGGCGAATTTCTAACTCTTGACGAAGGAGATCAACCGTGTTGTCCGTATTCGATCTCAAAATTTCACTCACACCTAAAAAACGAGGTGTATCTCCATCAATAATGGAAGAGTTTGGAGAAATAGACACTTCACAATCCGTGAAAGCGTACAATGCATCGATTGTTTTATCTGGCGAAACTCCTGTTGCGAGGTGAATGATCACTTCAGCATCTTGAGCCGTATTGTCCTCTACCTTCTTGATCTTGATTTTGCCTTTATCGTTGGCTTTCAAGATGGAATCGATCAACGAAGTTGTTGTTCCGTACGGCACTTCGTGGATAACCAAGGTTTTTGTATCCTCTTTTCGGATTTTTGCGCGAAGTCGGATTTTACCTCCACGTAGACCATCGTTGTAGTTCGAGAAATCGGCCATTCCCCCATTTGGGAAATCGGGCAAAATGGTCACCTTCTTTCCTCTCAAGTGATTGATCGACTGATCGATCAGCTCGATGAAGTTGTGCGGCATGATTTTACACGCCATCCCGACAGCAATCCCTTCCGCTCCTTGAGCGAGTAAAAGCGGGAATTTCATCGGTAAGTTCTCAGGCTCCTTGTTTCTGCCGTCGTAGCTACTCAACCACGTGGTTGTTTTCGCGTTGAATGCAATGTGTAAGGCAAATTTCGATAATCGCGCCTCAATGTAACGTGGAGCGGCTGCACGGTCTCCTGTGAGTGTATTCCCCCAGTTCCCTTGCATGTCGATCATCAAATCTTTCTGACCGATTTGTACCAATGCATCTCCAATGGAAGCGTCACCGTGTGGGTGATACTTCATTGTGTTTCCGATGATGTTTGCCACCTTGTTGTAGCGCCCATCATCCATTTCTTTCATGGAGTGCAAAATTCGTCGCTGTACAGGTTTCAACCCATCATACAACGCAGGAACGGCACGCTCCAGAATTACGTAAGATGCATAGTCCAGGAACCAATTCTCGTAGAGTCCGCCTAAAGGGATAATTCCATCATCTGTGGCAGAATCCGCCCCGTCTGTTTCATTTTCCTCGTTGAGGTTATCGTCTTGATGCTCTTGCATCGAATCATTTTCGTCTTCAGCCATGAATTAGGATGCTTTTTCTAGTTCGTCACCTTCCGATGAATCAATTTCTTCTTCTTTGTCTACAATATCGCCTTCAACTCGAAGGTTATTGATGATAAATTCTTGTCGCTGCTGCGTGTTTTTCCCCATGTAATAGGAAAGAATGGTTTCAATCGATGCTTCTTTGGTCAACATTACCGGTTCCAGACGCATATCTTCACCAATAAAGTTTTTGAACTCATCTGGCGAGATCTCTCCCAGTCCCTTGAATCGTGTGATCTCAGGATTTCTTCCTAGTTCGTCAATTGCATCTCTTCTTTCCTGATCGGAATAACAGTAGATCGTTTTTTTCTTGTTACGAACGCGGAATAATGGCGTTTGCAAGATGTATACGTGATTTCGCTTGATCAAATCAGGGAAAAACTGCAGAAAGAAAGCCAAGAGTAGCATTCTGATGTGCATTCCATCGACATCGGCATCGGTTGCGACCACAATTTTATTGTAGCGTAAATCGTCCATATCGTCTTCAATGTTCAATGCTGCCTGAATGAGGTTAAACTCCTCATTCTCGTACACCACCTTCTTGGTTAACCCGTAACAGTTCAGTGGCTTTCCTCGAAGTGAGAAAACCGCTTGTGTGTTTACGTCTCTCGACTTTGTGATCGATCCACTCGCAGAATCTCCCTCGGTGATAAACAAGGTTGTTTCTTCTCTTCTCTCGTTTTTTAAATCCGTTAAGTGGATGCGACAATCGCGTAATTTCTTGTTGTGAAGGTTCGCTTTTTTCGCTCGGTCACGCGCAATCTTTCGGATTCCAGACAATTCTTTTCGCTCCTTCTCTGACTGCTTGATTTTCTTCTCCAGCGTCTCAACGATATCCGGATTTCTATGCAAGAAGTTATCCAGTTTTTCCTTCAGGAAATCGTTTACGAATGCTCGCATTGATTTTCCACCAGGCTCAACCTCTTGCGATCCCAATTTCGTTTTTGTTTGCGATTCGAATACTGGTTCAACCACTTTCACCGCAACAGCCGCAACAATCGATTGGCGAATGTCTGATGCTTCATAGTTTTTCCCGTAGAAATCTTTAATCACTTTCGCTACCGACTCACGAAAAGCACTTTGGTGCGTACCACCTTGCGTTGTATGCTGACCGTTTACGAATGAAGAGTAATCTTCTCCGTAGGTTTTTCCGTGGGTAAAAGCCACTTCAATGTCGTGCCCTTCCAAGTGAATAATTGGGTAAAGCGGATCACCATCCATGTTGTTTTCAAGAAGGTCTTTCAAACCGTTCTTCGAGTGGAATTTCTCACCGTTCATGCGAATTGTTAATCCACGATTCAGGTAACAGTAGTTCCACATCATTTTCTGGAGGTAAACCGTCTTAAAGTTTACTTTCTTGAAAACCGTTTCATCCGGAATAAATTCGAAGTACGTTCCATTTTTCTCATCTGTTTTAGACACAGGAAGATCCTCCACCATTTCACCATGAGAGAACGCCACTTGTTTCTTTTCTCCATCGCGTACCGAATACACCATGAAGTGACTCGACAAAGCGTTAACTGCTTTTGTTCCGACGCCGTTCAAACCAACTGACTTCTTGAAGGCCTTGGAGTCATATTTTCCTCCCGTATTGATTTTCGAAACACAGTCGATGACTTTTCCAAGAGGAATTCCACGACCAAAATCGCGTACGGAAACCTTTCCGTCTTTGACTTTCACATTGATCTGTCTTCCATTCCCCATCACGAACTCATCGATGCTGTTATCAACTATCTCTTTGACAAGGATGTAAATTCCATCATCTGCTGCCGATCCGTCTCCTAATTTCCCGATATACATTCCTGGTCTCAATCGGATATGTTCTTTCCAATCGAGGGAGCGTATATTGTCTTCTGTATATTGATTTTCTGCCATTTTCTTCAGTTGATTTGGACAACTACCAAATATAAGGAACAGAAGGCCCTGTTTTTACTGATTCTCAGATAACTTATTCACTAAATCCCGTTGATTACTTTGATTTGACGGGAAATCAACAAATTTTAACAAGCAAGTGCCCTACTTAGGACTTTTTGTTGACTTGTAATTGCGTTGAACAATCGCGGCGGCTGGTTTATTTTGCGGCGTGTAACGGGTATTATTTTTTCCGCCTGCATTTTCGTAAAAATGCCACTTCCAAAAGAAACCTCCCATCATCCAATCTTTCCTCCAAACAGAATTAAAAAAAGCTGTATACGCGTTCTTCTGATTCTGCATATTTGGCTTCACGTCTTGTCCTTCTTTTGAGGATTGATCATGTAAATAATCAACACTTTTGAATCCGTATTCAGTAAAGGCAATTTTCTTGTTCCATTTCTGAGCAAAGTCATCGAGTTTCTGTGCTATTTCCTCCCATCCTTTCTCCAATTCTTGAGTTGTGGGCTCCTTCTTTTTCGAAAGTGGAAAATACGCATCAATCCCGATGAAATCGAGTTTATCCCAAAAGGAAACGTTCTCGTAGTTATCCCAATTAGCGGCATAGGTTAACGGACCTTGATAAACCTCGCGAACATCATCAATCAAATCGCTCCAAAATTGAGGTCGATCCACAACGGCCTTTCGATATTCCGTCCCGATACAGAAAGCGTCCACATCTAACGAATCGGCGAGGTACGCGCATGCCAAAATATAATCGCGATAGCTCTTTTCCCATTCTAACCACTTCGATTCACTTTCAGGTTCAAATCTCCCGGGCCACCCTTGTCCAACCACCCAAACATGTGGTTTTAGCAAGGTCTTCAGCCCTTGATCATGTGCATAAGTAATGCATCGAGCGGTACCATTGAGCGACTCGCCCCACCAACGTCCTTCCCAATTGAAATGAACTTTTGACTCACCTTGTTGAGTATACCCGTAGGGAATTAGCGCAACCCATTTCGCACCAAAATCAGCTACTTCGCCAAACTTATTCTCCGCAATTTCATTCGCTGGCATTTCCAGGCTTACCCCAGACATTCGAACCAAAGAATCCTTTTGAACGTTGCGTTTCGCTTGCGCAGTATCACTTTTTACCGTATGCTTCTCAGCACATGAACACATGAGCAAACACAAAAACGGGAGTATGAATTTCAACGCAGTCATCGTTATTTTTTCTTCTTATCGTACCGAAGCTTGACATGTTTTTCAGCTCTTGGCTTCCATTCATCTTCTCTCAGCAAGGTATCGCATATTTTTTCTTGGTAATAAACCTGGTACCACGTTTTTTGCGGGAAATCACAGACGCCTTGAAATGCCTTTTCTGAATGCACCATCAACCGCAACATAAACTCTTCGTGTGGCTCCCGATGATTGTTCAACACTTGACTTAACCGAACAGGAGTGATGTCGATATCATTAGCGAAACTACTTCGCTTCGTGTATATAGTATCGATGTATGATGAAAGAAAGTTGGTAAAAAAATTCTGTTTCGAACAGGTCGGCTTCTCCAAATAATCTTCTATTTGCAATTTGAGTTGCATCAACCGAGCTCGTTTAACATCTTCCTCCGAAACATTTTTCATGCGCTCCAACCGAGCTTCCATCAACTTTTGACCATCAGCCTTTTGTGCTTGGTATGACGCGTATCGAGAATCGACACCAAATTCTGCATCTTCATCCTGCATGTTCTTTTTACTTCTCATGATCGTATCGTGTTAATAATTCAAGAATTTCTGGTAATTCGACACTCAACGTTACGCCTGTTTGTCGCATTCCATACTTATCCATATAATGGTGCGCCAACTTACTTTTTGGGATCAACGAGACACAGCCCATTTCCCCAAAATCCTTCAGCGCCTCTCTTGCAACATACGTGATTAAATTACCGACTACACCTTCGTATTGCTTCTCTGTTCCTTTGTTCTCGAAGGAAACCGTCAATAAACGAATATGAATCCTCCATTCGGAAGGAATTCGCTCGAACGACACCAATCCAAGAATCTCAGAATCATCAACTCTACGCAGTTTATACAATTCTTGATCCTTCTCCTCCTTCCAATTGAAAAAATAGCGCTTTTTCGTCAACTTACGGAAGTCTTTCGATTCCACAGGTCCGATCACAACTTCATGCTTTCGCCCCGTTTCGACTTCCAAAATCACCATATACTAAGATAGGGATTATTTCCTGAAATAGGAAACTTTTACACTTAACATTTCCAAATTATGGAAACTTTATCCGTTAGAGTGTATATTTCGAGCCGTCTTTAACGAAAATGGATCTTTCGAAAATGGAACGCGCTTCCATTTCGTGCTGTTCTGTATTCTCATACCGTGCACTGAGGTGTCCCATGAAGAGCTTTCCAACTTCCGCTCGTTTTGCTATGGCAGCTGCCTGCTTAGCGGTCGAATGTTTGGTTTTCGCGGCACGATCTTCATGCGCATCTACAAATGTCGCTTCGTGATAAAGAACATTCACCCCTCGAATGAATTCTACAATGGGTTCGTGATACTTCGTATCCGAGCAATACGCATAACGCTTTTCAGGTTCTCCAGGAAGGGTGTACTCTTCAAAACGAATGATTCTTCCGTCTTCATCCGTAACATCTTCGGAACGTTTCAAGCGGTGATAATATTCAATCTTCACATTATCCGCTCTCGCTTTATCAATCAGCAATTTCCGCTGCTTTTCTTTTTGAACCACTAAAAATCCACTTGTCGGTATTTTGTGTGCGATCGGAAAGTAACTCACCTGAATTTTATCATCTTCGATCAATGTACCGTTTGATTCAGGTTCAATTTCGTGAATATTCACGTCAAATGCCAAACGAGATCCTGCGGCGTGCAGTTGAATTTCAATAATCTCCTTCAATCCTTTTGGTCCATAAATTTCGATCGGTCGTGTTCTTCCCATCATGTGCATGGTACTCAACAAGCCAACGAGACCGAAGTAATGATCTCCGTGGAGATGTGAAATAAGAATGAAGTCTACTTTTTGGTATTTCAGTCCGAATTTTCTGAACTGCATTTGCGTTCCTTCGCCACAATCAATTAAAATGGTGCGGCCACTACATTCGATGTATTGACTAGAAGGATTGCGTGTAGCGGTAGGAACAGCAGAACCACTGCCGAGTATGGTAACGGTGAAATTCACTAAGAATTACTGATTAGCTCCATTGCAGCGTTTTGATCTTTTGCGATGGATAAAACACGATCTAACTGTGCGATCTCGATTAGTTTCTGAACATTTGATTGGAGTCCACACAAGATGAACTTGCCATTTGTATCCTTGCACAAGCGATTTGCCAAGAGAATAGCGCTCAATCCAGAAGAATCACAGTATTTCGTTTTCGACATATCAATCACGATATTATTAATGTTCTGCTTATTCAACACCGCAAGTTCCGCTTTTAAGTCGGAAGCATTTGCTGCGTTCAATTTTTCAACATTTGTTGATACGATTGATGTGCGTTCTATCTGCTTTACTGTAAAATCCATTGTTTGATGTGTTTCTCAAATGTACTAAAATTTATTGTCGCTCGATTTTCGAAGCTAACAAATAAATTACAGCCATTCTCACAGCTACTCCATTTTCCACTTGATCCAAGATAATCGCTTGATCAGAGTCGGCAACATCACTTGTAATTTCAACTCCTCTATTGATTGGTCCGGGGTGCATCACCACAATTTTTTTCGAGAGTTGATCGAGAATTTTCTTTGTTAAACCGTACTGCATCGAGTATTCACGAAGTGACGGGAAGTATTTGATATCTTGTCGCTCCAACTGAATGCGTAGCATATTCGCCACGTCACACCATTCTAGCGCCTTGATTAAATCGTGTTCCACCTTCACCCCTAACTCGTGAATGTATTTCGGAATCAAGGTTGTGGGTCCACATACCATCACCTCTGCACCGAGTTTTTGTAAACAATAAATATTCGAAAGCGCCACACGAGAGTGAAGGATATCTCCAACAATTACCACCTTCTTTCCTTTTACCGAACCGAGTTTTTCACGAATCGAGTACGAATCGAGCAAGGCTTGTGTTGGGTGTTCATGCGTTCCGTCTCCTGCATTAATCACACGAGCATCCACTCGTTCAGAAAGAAACTTCGCCGCACCAGGGTTTGGATGACGCATCACGACCATATCCACTTTCATCGAGAGAATATTGTTCACCGTGTCGATGAGTGTTTCCCCTTTCTTAACAGAACTACTTGCTGCTGAAAAATTCACCACATCTGCCGAAAGTCTCTTTTCAGCCAACTCGAAAGAAAGTCGTGTTCGCGTAGAGTTCTCAAAAAACAGATTGGCGATTGTGATATCGCGTAGCGAAGGAACTTTTTTAATTGATCGGTTGATTACTTCCTTGAAGCTATCCGCTGTTTTGAAGATGAGTTGGATATCATGTTCAGTAAGATTTTTTATTCCCGTTAGGTGATCTACGCTAAGACTATCCATTTGTTTCTGGTGTAAATAATACGACTTTATCTTCTCCTTCTATTTCTTTCCATTCAACTGATACACGCTCCGACACCAACGTATCAACCGTTTTCCCAACATAGTCTGCTTGGATGGGAAGGTCTCTTCTAAATCGGCGATCAATTAATGAAAGCAACTCTACTTTTTGGGGACGACCATACGCCAAGAGCGCGTCCAACCCCGAACGAATTGTTCTTCCTGTGAACAGTACATCATCCATTAAGACAACTCTTTTATTTTCGATGACGAAATCAATGTTTGTTGCACTTGGAATGATTGGTGTTTCTCTACGACGAAAATCATCTCGATAGAACGTGATGTCCAATTTTCCACAAATTACTTCGTGACCTAAAATGGTTTCCAATCTAGATTTTATTCGCTCAAGAACATTGACACCGCGCGGCTGTAAACCGATTAGCACTGTATCCGAGAAATCGTTGTGTTGTTCAATTAATTGATAGCAAAGTCGATTTATTGTGAGCTCAAAGTGTTTCGAATTGAGAATGACTTGCTTTTCCATTAAGGCAAAGATAATTTATTTTCAGATGCGCAATTCTTCTTTTGAACAAATTCTTTAAACCTGAGTTCGATTCTAAAATCTGCTCAGAAATTCTTTAACGCTGAAAAGATTTAGGCAGTCTTTCTGAGGTGCAGCTATGACGAAATAAAGATAACGACAAGATATTCGCTATAAAGAGTTAGCAGGACAACTGTTTCGCCATAAAAAGGTTCATTTTAGAATTGCCACCAGGTTTTAATCAACTATTCTCTCTCAGAAATACAGAAAACTCAATAATCAATACCGTTCACATTTTCAGCAAAATAATCCCCCGATATCCTCGTATATTAGATATGTAGTTAGGTTAGTAGACTGAAAACTCAATCTAAGAAGTTTTCGTTTGTTTTTGGTTTAGACTGTCTGGTTTTGCACTTGCATTTTCTTTCGGAATTATTGGTTGACTTCGATCGCGCGCAGAATCAGGCATTCTTTTTTTTTTGCTTGATCGTCCGATAGGACAGACTATTAATTTCCGCCTTTCTTTTTGACCTTGTATCCCTTTTCTTCCAGAAGTTGAGCTACTTTATCCTTGAACTTACCTTGAACGATGATATTACCATCTTTTACCGTTCCACCGACACCGCATTTGCTTTTGAGGTACTTTCCGAGATCTTTCAAATCATCTTCAGAACCAACGAATCCTTCCACGAGTGTTACCTCCTTCCCTCCTCTTTGCTTTCTATCGATTGACACATAGAGTAACTGATCCTCTGGATCGAGTGTTTCCTCTTCAAACTGTTCTTCATGATCAAAGTCAAAATCAGGATTGGTTGAATACACCACATTGACTCTATTTTTCTTATTCTTTCCCATCAGTTTCGTTCAATTATTGCTGTGCGCAGATTATCCGCTAAGATCGCATCTGGATTTTTCTGATACGCATCTCGGGTCGATTTTGCACTGCGCATCCCAAAGATAATGACTTCTCGCCCATCATTGTGAATTTGCCGCACATTCTCTTCTGAAACGGTTTCATTTGTTGCGACAATAATATCCACTGTAGGCAAATTGATGATCACATCTTGGTACTGGACAAAATCCGTAATGAACTTAATGGTTGTGAATCCTTCCGCAGCCACTGCAGTCTCCCAAAGATCGTCTCGTGTTTCCACGATAATCTCTGTGGAAGGATCGCATTCATTTCGAAAATTAAGTAATGCTAACACGAAAGAATTGAGGTTAGCGTTCACCCCAGAACAACTAATTGAGTTACGTGCATCGATGTATACTTTCTTATTCACCAGATATGCCTTCGGAATGTCTTTTAAGCGAATCAATGCTTCTTTATCCAGCGAAGAATAATGCAAAGTGGACAGGTATTCGTCCGTGCTCGTTCCTACACACCCTTCTCCGTTGGTATCATCTTCCAATTTATTGTCGTGATACAGCCACAAAGTTCCATCGGCAGATAATCGAACATCTAATTCTACGCCATCACAACCATCGGTAAGCAACGCCAGTTCAATCGACTCCAAGGTATTATCGTGGTACAGGGCGTTAACAATTTCGAGTCCATTACCGCCGTGTCCCAATATTTCAATATGAGAGAACGATTCCTTCTTTCGACACGACGAAAAAAGCAACAAACTAAAGAGTATAAGAAACGCCGATTTGTGCATAAAGTCCTAAACTATTATAGTTAATGCGTCGATTGACGACTTCGCTGTAAAATGATTCATTGATCCATCCTCCATTCAAGGAATGTACAAATTTAATGGTTCGTCCCACTTGTAGTCGATAGCCAATGTTTACCTCATTCCAGAAGTGTGCCGTTTTAGATGAAGTCGTTAGTTGCTGTCGCGATATTGCATATACCAATTCTGGTCCGAAATCAACTATTCCTTTTTGTAGAAAAAGATAACTTGTGCCGACGGATAACCTCGGAAAAAAGCGTCGTTGCGCAACGGTTGATGTAACACCAACCTCCAATTTCGATGTCAACTGAAAATCCTCCCAACGATGTCCGTAGCCAATTCCCATTTGATAATCCAAACGGTTAAATCCGCCAGAAACTTCAATGCTTTGCGCATTG
>JABXHO010000169.1 GCA_013373595.1 Flavobacteriales bacterium
TCGGGCTCATAACCCGAAGGTCGTAGGTTCGAGTCCTGCTCCCGCTACTAAGAGAAGGCAATCGAAAGATTGCCTTTTTTGTTTTTAGGGCATCGAGTATGGTGTTTTTCGTGGGCCCTGAGGGAGTTTATCACACGAAAGAATTTTTAAACTAGTTGAGGTTCCGTTTTTCAGCGTGACAAATTGCTTGTTTTTGGGAAAAATTGCGAAGCATTGCAAATCTAGCGAAGCGGGGGGGGGCAAACGGCAAAAGCGAGTGAATATCCCGAAGGGTGTGCTTGTCTTGCACTTGCTTTTATGGTTTGTGAGAAAAAAAGGAACGAATGAGAGAAGACCGAATTACCACCCACGAGTTTTACGAGTGGGCTGCCCAAATGCTCGTTTCAAACCTTACCTGTTTTCAGTATTTCAAAGTGTTAGCTTCCTCTTTTGGAAACTTAGTTGTTAGTTAAATTGCGAAGCATTGCAAATACTTAGCAGCAGGGTGTCCTTCTTTATCATATAATTCCATCAATGAATCAGTAAGCACAGAATAGAGTGTCAAAAATCCAGAGAAAACTGTCGAAGAAACAATTCCCAAGTACAAATCAGGTATTTCTTGAATCACTATACTACATTCTGTGTCAATTTCACCTACAAAACTACCAACTCAACTTCAATCCCAAAAGACCTATTTCACCGAAGGCTTACGCCCATCTTTGGGTCAGTTTTGTTGCGGAATCACATAGAAAGTGTACACTTGCTTTTATGGTTTGGGAAACTAAGGGAATGAATGAGAGAAGACCGAATTTAAATAAATTTCAAAACCACAAATAGTATACTAGAAATGCTGACAAAATAAACTCAAAAGAAATGATCCAATATTTCCATCTAATGAAAATTTCGTTTTTCAATATTAATCTAGTAATCCCAACCATTAAAATTAATGAAATCAATGTTGGAATCATATAAATCACTAGCAAAGTAATTACAAATTCAATCTCCGTGGGTTCTGAAAGCACCATAATTACAATTATTTAATAACAATTTTTGAGACTTCATTTGCACAGTTAGTACAACCTCCAGACCCCGCAACTGCCGGTACATCCCCAATAGAATAGTTCGTTTTAGTATACTCTCTGCCATAGTGATTAAGTGCGCCTTCTAGTAATTCTGTTTCACGTGCTGTCAAATCCTCAAAGGTTTTTTGCCCATATTGAAACTCTACGAAAGATTTTAAAAGAAAAGTATTATCCTCAACACTTTTGCCATTTTCCTGAACATATTTAAAAAAGTCAAATTTACCATCTAATGTGGTTTTATTACTCAGATCAAAGTAAACAAATTCAGGATTCGCTAAGATATCCACAAGATCTCCAACATATGCTATGTACTCCTCTGGTCTCTCCCATATTTTATCCGCATGCTCCCCATGTGCTGGACCAGCCTTTGCATGTTCAAGAGTTAAATCATCACCTAGTACCCTTCTTGCGAAATCTCCATAAGGCGGATCTGTTGCAGGCTCAACATCTCCTCCATACATTACTCGAGTTCCATTATCATCTATGTAGCTATGAGCCCAACTATCACCAAGCAAATGTAAATATGTTAACTTATCATTTAGAATATTCTTTTTAGCCCTCGCTAACACCACATCTTGGGTACCTCCCGTTAACCCATGCTTGTCTTTTTGATCTGGGCCGTATGCCCATGATCCAAATCCTGTCCAACCATTAGGGTGGTCTGTATTAGTTACAAAGCTAACATCTGTAAAAGAGCCATGAACATAATTATCATTATGTTCAGCTCGTTTTGCAATAATAAATGCTGTTTCTTTGTCATATCCAAGCGCAGCGGCAACTGCAAAAGCAGTCCAAAAATGACCATCTGTTTCCCAGTTTCCGTCAGGATCGAAGTATCTTACAGGATTATTAAAACCAAATCTATATGGAGTTAACCCTGGAGCACGACTAGCTTTACTATCTAAAGACAACCACCTACCTACTCTTGGGTCGAGTATTCGAGCTCCGAAATCATAACTGTTTTTAGTACCTTTTATTTCGTCGTCGTGCTCCATCCCCTGGAAGCTGTACCTGTAATCATTTCCTTGATTTCCAGAAGCTGGAACGTAGTCTTGCGAAGCGTACGTATTGATGGTCGTCAACTTACCGATCATCAAGTCCTCCACTTTTGACACAACTCCTGTAATTTTAGCTATTGAGATATTCACGATCATTGGTGATGATGGATTGGCGTCAGCTACTGTTCTACAAACTAAACCATTTAGTCGGTATACAATATTTCCGCCCGTTCTGGTAATTCTAAATACCGACCCTTGACTATAAGTAATCGTACCAGGGGTGACATTCGATCCTTGCTCATAAATATAAGCTCTATTATTTTGATGATACATATACCAACAGTAGTCAATAGAGATATAACCGATACCTCCATCTGCGTATGAAAGTCCCACAAACGTTCGATTCTCATTTGTCGGAGTATTGACCACCCATTCAATGTATTCTCCGTCATTGATCACTTGTTGCGAATTCGCTGCATATGGATAGAATTCCCCTCCTGCACTTACGGGGCAACGAAACAAAAGATACTTGCTGCCGTTTTTGCGGACAAAGTAGACACGACTGAACGAATGAATGTCCCGATACCCATCGGGAGTGTTGAGCAAAACAAATGAAGTCATAGGCGGTTTTCTTGCACTGAGCTCGCCGAAGTGTGAAAAATGCCTATGCGAATGCTAAAAGCACGTGAACAAAAATGCCCAGCGTAGCCGGGCGGATTTTGTGCGAAGTTTACACTTGCCTTTATGTTTTGCGAAACTAAGGGAATGAATGAGAGAAGACCGAATAACCAATCCCGACGAGCTCGACGAGGAGGGTTAACCCCATGTTTCTCACGTAACCGTGTATTCTTCACTTGAATCTTTTTTTATAATAGTTACTTTAGAAGCACCTACGTAATACTTAACCCCGAATGAGTTTAAAACAAATACTTTTTGCATTTTCCAAATTATGTTTAAGTCAGGGTTACGACTTTGCACATGCTTCATATCATCTTCATCTCCAACATAAATGTCACAATCCTCAATATAGTTGGGGATTTCCAAGTAAAAAGTGTTCAGAAATTTTATTTCAGTAGCATCAACAATATCGAAGTGCTGCGAATGCTTGAAATGTAATTTTCTCAATGACAGATCATACGATTGTAAATCAAATTTGCCGAGTATTTTCATTGGAATTAATTATTAGGTGTTGTTTTCTTATATACAGTTCCTGAACGTTCGTAAAACGTTGTTCTAGCACGAATGGTAGGGTCCGATATGATCGTCAAGTATTCCATGGTTGTTACTTGCCCTGCATTAGCAGCTAAATTTACTGGGTCATCTAATCTTTGACCGTTAGGCAAGGATAAGTTAAAGTGAAAAGTTGCTGATGGGTCCGCCGCCAAAACCTTAATTGCCGCGGAATAAGCTGCAGCTGTTGATTCAACTTCAATTCCCCAGTCCCAGTAAGGTATTGCTACCTCACTCGCAGCAAAATGTGCCAATGAATTTACTCTACCTGTTCTCAATGTTACATTATCAGAGACACCGAAAGCATACCTCAGACCAGACTCAGGTGCCGGTCTCGTATCAACGTCAGTATCTGGAATAGTTAAAGGAGGAGCTATATCATCAGGTACCGATGGAGAATAAGTAAATGTAAAATCATCAATTTCCTCACTATTAACATAATCATACAGCAAAGCTCCCCCTATTATTATTCCTCCAATAATTTCTCCAAATGGCAAAGGACCGTCTGCCCCAGAAGTACCTACTGCAATGGGTATCGCACCGCCGAAAGCATTTGTTGTATTTTTCGTCCCTTCCCTTTTGATCGTAATTACTTCATTACTCTTATCAAGGGGATTGCTTGAAGGTGTTGTACTCGATTCAGATGTTGTCGGAGTTGTTTTATTATACTCATCAAGAGCAGCTCCAAAAACAGGGTTCTTTTGACCAGCAGGTGCTTTTTCTAACCCCTCTAACTCTACATGATCAATAACCGTATTCTCACTAAAAGCATATGGGCTATTGTGAGGATACTTCGGAGCCAACGGATCAACCGCAAAAAACCGTCCAATCCTCGGATCATGCATACGGTACTTGTAATTGATGGAGTTTCCTTTCCCTTTCACTTCGTCATCATGCTCTTGTCCTTGGAAGCTGTATCTATAATCATTCACTGCGTCTCGATCCTCGCCATGACGCCCAGGTAATAACATACCGTAGGGGAAGTTTCAAACGCCAAAAAATGACTTCAAAAAATCACTAGGATTCACCAAAAAAATACATTATGTTAAATAAGCCTTCCTTTTCAAAAAGTCTCCTGTAATATGGCATTCCTGTTATTTCAAATAATCTATAGCCCTCGCTTGGGTCTACGTGATGAAAATACAACTTTTCATTCATTTACTATTGATTTTCAATAGTTCTTTTGTGGTTTAAAAGTAGCTAGGGGTGTCTTTCTCGTTTTTTGTGTTACGATGTTACGCAACGCTTGAACCCCTGTATTTACCAGTGTTTGAAGTCAAATAGCAAAATGTTACGCTGGTGTTACGCATCTGTTACGCTGCGTTACGCCCAAAAAATTAAACGAGGAGGCTCTTTTCCGATTTTGATGTGATTCATGTGAATCAAACTGTCAACGCCATGATACGGCTGACTTATATCGACTTTATCAAAATGTGAATCACGTGTGATTCAGATGTGATTCAAGGTCAAATCATGTGATTCAAAGAACAAAGGAGGCAAATCGCCTCCTTCGAAAAGAACCTTCTATAAATTTACGCTTTTTTTCGCTTCTGCTCATTGTTGTACAAGTTCTTTTTCTGCTTCTGCTCTTCAAACTCTCTGTAAAGACGTTTACACAAGTCTGGATGCTCTTCTATTCCATGATCAACATGATAGCGAATGCTTTTCATGCGTTGCATTTGATTACGAATAGACGCATCAAAGTCATCCAAAATTTGGAGGTATTCGAGGAATACTTCACTAAATTGTTGTTCATTGAGCAGCTTCTGCTCCTCTGTTTGTGCTACAAATCTTCTTGCCATAGCTTCATTTTTTAGTAAGAAAACACCCTAGCGGACCTTCCGCCAGAGAAAAGCAAATGGAAAAGGGCAAAACAACGCAACCACAGCACAAAACCGCGCAAAAAATTGTTTTGGCCGCAACGACCAAAAGCTTTGGCAAAAAGGCGACAGCTTGACTTTTGGATGAGCAAGGGCGACCGTAGGGAGTTTATTTACCCTTGAACGACCAAAAGCAAGATGGCAACTTGCCAAAAGCTATTTGGTTGATTGCAGGACGAAACAACTATGAAATCATCAACGAAATCGATGAAACATAAATGACATCCTATGCATGATGATTGAATGTAGGATTCAAAAAGTATAGCAAAAATGAAAGCAAAAAGCCTGGACAAGTCCAAAGGAATCAGCCCAAATTAATTGCTCAAATTTTGTGCTCGAAGAACGTTTGTAAAAAGCCTTTACGGCGTTTGAGTAAATACGCAGAACCGCTCCTGCGTAGCGTAGCGAAGTCATGGTAGGTGAAGCCGAGCCGAAAGCGAGAGAGAGCCGAGGGGAGGAACGAGAAACTTATGAGTTTACGAAATAAGTGAAAGTGACCACTGTAGGAAACTATCCCGCGGAGCAGCGCGAGCAGGCACGATGAACTACACAAGCAAACGGCGAGTTTTTTGAGTGCGTGGACACTACCGAAGGTAGCAGGAGAACAAGCGATAGCTTGTGAAGACGACAGCCCGACCGGGAAGGTCGGTTAGCTGGAGGTAGACAAAAACATGACGTGAAGCGCAGCCGAGGCGACCCAGCAGGCGAGCTAAATTAAGTGGCGGTGGACGCATAAAACAAAGCAAGGTGCTTGACCAGCGGGAAAGATACTTGCTGACGTTGTTGCGGACAAAGTAGACACGACTGAGCGAACGAATGACCGTCGTTGAGCAAAACAAGCGAAGCAAGCACGGTTTTGTAAAAACGGTGCTGCCTAGCGGTAAAAGCAAGTGAACAAAAACGCCCAGCGTAGCCGGGCGGATTTTGTGCTTGTCTTGCACTTGCTTTTATGTTTTGTGAAACTAAGGGAATGAATAAGAGAAGACCGAATTCCGCCCTTGAGTCTTACGAAAGGGCTGCCCAAATGATCTCTTTAACATTGCCCGTTATTTCAATGTGTTAGTTCCCTCGTTTGAGAAATCCAAATGTAGCTATTATGCAAGTAAAGATGTTGCTGGAATACCAAAATCTTTATGCAATTTTCGCATCATTTCAACAGTCAGTTTTCGTTGACGGTTTAGAATCTCCGAAACTCTGCTCTTTGTACCAAAGAATTTCACCAAATCAACTCGTTTTAACTCCATTTGTTCCATTCTAAATTTAATTGCTTCAATTGGATCAGGAGCTTCAATTGCATGATGCTTTTGTTCATACAAATCAACCAAAGTAACTAACAGTTCAATTTCGTCAAACTCTTTAGAATCGGGTGTAACATCAAACAATTCATCAATGCGTTTTAATGCTGTCTGGTATTCACTTTCTGTTTTTATCAATCGTGCTTCCATAATCTCTCAAATTTTAGTGGCGTCGATTTTATCGTATTCTTTATGTGTTCCCACAAAACGTATAAAAACCCAACTACTAGTATAATTGATCTTGACTATCAACCTATACTTATTACCACAAATATTGAACACCACTCTATTATTTCCAACAACACTTGCATTCTTGTATTGCGCCTTGATATCATTAGGGCTTTTCCAATCTGCTTGTTGAGCTTCCTGATACCAAGATTTCAATGCTTGTTCAGAATCTTCATTGCCAACAGTTTCCCAAAAATCTCTAAGTGTTTTCTTAGATATGATGTTCTTCATTGGACAAATATACATTTTTTAAACCAAAATTCCCAAAACGGGAACGGAATTTGTTTCACTTTTGCACAGAGTGAGACTGTTTGTAACCGTCAGACCAATTCCACAAGTTATCCTCGACTCTTTTTAGGACACCTTTCTCAACTAAAAGATTAATTTCTGTTTTAATTCTCTCTTCAGAATATTCTTGAACATTATTCTGTGAACAGACAAAATCAATATACCCCTTAAGAAACTGAACTTTAAACCCTGAAACCTGACCTTCACCATTAAAATTAAAATCTAGGATTAAATTATCTTCACTTTTCAGAAGAATCGTAAATCCCATTCCATGATGGCTATAACTAATTCCTAAATGCTTAAAATTACCGTTTGGTGAATAAATCCCCCGATCCATTCTTGATCTTATTAAAGCATAACAATCGTTTGCTAAAACCCAATAATCATTTAATAATACTTCTAAATTCATGCTAATCACTACTTGTAAGTCTTTTTCCTCCTGAAGTCGCTGCGAATTCAGATTTTTTCGCAGCATCAAGATAATGATTCCATTCCGATTTAGAGACTTCCACCATTGGAATGCTGTCTCTACCTAAATCCTTGTATGCGTCGAAGGTATGATGTCCATCAATAATGAACATTTCTCCATCCTTTTTATATACTCTAATTGGGTCTATTTCCAAGCCCTTCTGAATCCTATCCTTAGCTTTATCAATTTTTGCTAGATCAATATCGGAATATTTTCGTGGCTCTAATCTAAATATGCTTTTACCGTAATCATTCTTGACCGAGAAGAATCCACAATTTAAGTTGTGTACGAGAATGTCTTTATTGGAAGCATAATAATTGTGGTTGCCTTCAACTTCGAAATTATAAACTCTGTAATGCCCAGTATGATTAACAATCGAGTCGATAATTAAATTTTCACCCTTATAGCTTCTTAGAGTATCTCCGGATTGAAGTTTATACACTTCATACCACTCTCCACTTACAAAAAATGGGTGATTTCCTGTAACATCTATTAATACTGAGTCAATATATATTCTAAAAACTTCATCAGTTTCTTTAACAAATACCTTAACAACCTCCTTTAATTCATTTTCTTTTGTATCAACATTATATGACCAAACTAAATCACCTACTTGGATTTCTTCGATTTTTTTAACACCATCTTCTGTTAGGATATCTGTTTCCGAGACGAAGCAGCCACATAATTTACTGAATTGCCTAGCTTGAGCGTGCGAAGTTAATATTCCATCAGCGTACAAATTAGCTGCTTTCTCTCCAAACTCTTGAAGATTATATAAAAACATCTTTGCCTTATCAAATGACTTATACACTCTTCCGCCTGTATACAATTCATCTGCAGACTTCAAACCACTAACTACTTCATCACCATATTTAATTACATACTTACTAATTTTTGATCCTTCTCCGATTATAGGAATCATTGCAGCAGCAGAAATTCCAGCATTTACATGATCTCCTTCGAAGGTATATATCAAGGCATTTATACCATCAAAGATCTCTCCTACAACTGGAACTGCCCCAGCAACATCAAGTGCAACATGAATATCATCAAGATTAGCTCGAAGAATAGCTTCCGTCGAACTCATATTTGGATTCTTATTCATTATATCAGCAGCCTTTTGTGCCGTCGTCTTTAAACGATGAGTATTCCAAGAGAATAACCCACCTAATACAAACGGTTCTAATCCTTCCAACTCAATGGCGTTAATTACACGATTACCAGAAAACGCGTAAGGTGTCCAATATGGATATTGCTCCTTTAAAGGGTCTAAAGCAAAGAACCTCCCAATCCTCGGATCGTGCATTCGATACTTGTAATTGATCGAGTTTCCTTTCCCCTTCACTTCATCATCATGCTCTTGTCCTTGGAAGCTGTAACGGTAGGGCCGTAATCCCTTTTTCGTATTTCAAATTATCGCAAGCCTCGTTTGGCACTGCGTTTGTGTAATTTTTATCTCAACACCTTGGAAACCATGAATGTAATCAATTTGATTATTCCAAGAAAAAATTAGGGTCAGTTTTCGCCCAAAAGTACCAACGAATTCTTGCTTCTAACATGCGTATGCTCTTGGCAAAGCACATCGTTTCTCGTATTAAATAAGCGATATCCTTCCTCAAACACTTGTGCTTGTTTTCAATACAATTTGCTTTTCGTTTTCCTTTGGAGTGTAGTTCTTCTGGAATAAGTCCAGGGTATGCTGAATACCTATCTGTATTTATTTTCTTTGGTTGGTTGCATAAAATTTCATCAACAACTGGTTTCAAATCTTTTGAACTGCGTCCTCCCACATTCAATCCTATTGGCACCTGTAAATCAACATTCCAACCATAAGTAATCCAAAACTTGTTTTCTCGTTTCCCGATGTATGTTTGCACTTCGTCAATGTCATAAATGCACCCTTCTGGAAATCGAATTACTGGTTTTAAGTTTTCTGCTTTCAACACCCATTTCTGAAAAGTATTAATGCTGATTTGTAGAAATTTTGAGGCTTTTCGAACACCAATTCCTAAACCTTCGAATCGACGAAATTGGTCATGAATAATAGGATCATACGCTAAATAACGATATGATTTTTGCTGATTTTTTTTTACATCTCTTACAGATGTACTTTTGGGTACCGTCTTTTTGTTTTCCTGCCTTTACGCAAGAAGAATTACACCATTTACAGGTCATTGAATATATAATTGGGCACTGCAAAGATTGTAATTCTATCGATGCAGCTGTTGTTTCATCTGATAATTTGACACAACCCAAAAATTTTTCACCTATAAATCAATTCTAAGCAACCATCTCTAATTAAGTTAATGTTTAAGTCTTTTGAAAAAACGACTTTTTCAACTAATTTTCAGCTTTCCAAGATGTCAAAAGACTTGTTTTCAGACACTTCGTTAAGTCATCTGATAGTTTGATACACTACCAGTGAAGACCGATTACCACCCACGAGTCTTACGAGTGGGCTGCACCAATGTTTCTTTCAACCATAGCCTATATTTCAATGCTTAAATTTCCTCGTTTGGAAACTTAGTTGTTAGTTCAAATTGCGAAGCATTGCAAATACTTCGCAGCGGGGATACATTAATTAAAGGAGATCAAAGTCCCGTATCGCCCCCCTTTTATAATATTCAATCCTATATAATTTTCCATTTTCATTATACAATTCCCATTTTCCGTGTCTCACTCCTTTTTTCATCTGCCCTGTAAAAAACAAAGTCCCATCCCTACGATAGTTGCGATATAATCCGCTTATTTTCCCTTTCTTATAAAAGTATTCCTCGTCTATTTTTCCATTATCATAATACAACGTTCTTTTTCCAACCGCAATTCCATTCTCCCAAATACTCTCATCTTTTACTAGACCATTCTCCCAATACAATACTTGCACTCCATCATATCTACCATTACGATAATTAATTATCGCCCTAGGATTGCCGTTTGCGTAAAACTCTTCTCTCAAAGATGTAACCGGGTTAGTTTCATAAGTGGTAATTCTTATTAAAGCGCCAGTAAAATCAACTGTCTCAGAAATAGATTTAATCTTAAGACTATCATCGGATTCATTAACAATACTTATACCAAGAGTATTGAAGCTCAAAAGAGTCGTAATAGTTAGACTAATCATTATCATGCATAGTTTTACATCTAATTCCACTTTTAACCACTTAGAAACAGACTTAACGAAGTTTCCCGTACAATTTTTAAAGCCAGTATCCATAATATATTCAATTTTACCATCAATTTCACTCATCAAAGCATAAGTGCTGTAGCCACTATCATTATATAAATCAATATAAAATCTATTGTTAGACATATCCCATTTCTTTTTAAAAATTACTACTTCCAAAAAACAGAATTCTCTTTGAACTCCACGATTATCTACACGCAATCGACTATAAGAAACGGAAAAAAAGATGGACAAGATAATGATCAACAACCAAGCCAAGCAAAAAATACAGCTTGGAAAAATCAAAAATAAAAACAGAGTGAACACCAGTAATAATAACCGTATAATTCTCCGAGTTTTTTTTAACTTCTGTTTTTTTCTAATAAGCACTCCATCCTCGAAATAGACAATATCGTGACAACTACTTTCAAATTCGTACATAATACAATATAATTAATTCTATATCTTTTTTATGAGACGACTAACTTCTGTGGCGATTTCATATGCAGAGGGCAGAACTAGCTCGTTATTATCAGACCTAACGACCTTTACCTCCGCTTTCGTCTTTTGATATTTAGTACTTAAGCCAAACATAACTTTAATCCCCATATCAAAGTCTAGAGTAATTGGATCAATCATAAAACTAACGTTCACGCCCCAAGGTCCTTTACCCCCCTTAGCCGATAATGAAACCTTCGTACTAGTACCTTCACTAGTGCCCGATTTTATCAATGGACTTCCTGAAAATTTTCCTCCTGCAAAAGCAGCTAAATTAACGCCAACTTTAGGGTTCTCAAGAAACTTTCTCAATTTTTCATTAACAATACTTTCCCAAAAACCCGAACCAAGTGTCCCACTCACTATGGAACCACCTTGGGCGTAAAAATATGGCGCCGCATCAGGTATTTTTCCCTCTGGAGCTAACTTATTTTTTTCTTCACTTGATCCAAATTTGACTCCCATTCCAGCACTAACAAACCACGGCCCAAAATCTGCCTCCGCAGCAA
>JABXHO010000047.1 GCA_013373595.1 Flavobacteriales bacterium
AATGACGTTCTGGGTTCAAACATACGAGACTTAACCGTTTTGGTGATAAAAATGATTGACATGACACAATACCCTACCACGATGATCCAAAGAAGCAGATGAAATAACACCCACAAGGAGTGATCGCTCATTTCTGCAAAGAAGTGTTTCAGTAAAAATACCATCACCGCATTAAACATGGCAATTCCACCGATGAACCTACCGCGAGATTCCCACTCATTTAGCGCATAATACGAGAACACGGCTCCACCTACAATCAATATTGAAACAAGCGGCCAGAACAATACGTGCACCCCAAAAAACACCGACATCAACAAGCTGAGATGCAAAAAAGTCAACAAGACAATAAGTGCCACAATAACCCCCCCCAATTTCTTGGGTCGGTCTAATTCTGGCTTGTCTAATATCTCGTCTTCCCTAAACAAGACTACTGCTCGTTCTTCTTGTAGTTGTTTTCGATCACGTAGTTCAACACCTTATCCATCAAGTGAACACGGTCTTTTCCTCGAACATTGTGCTTGTGCATTGGGTATGGGAAGAAATCCATTTGAATTCCTAATTCAACAAAGCGTTGAATCAAAGATAAGTTGTGCTGCATCACCACTACATCATCAATTGTTCCGTGAATAAGCAATAAATCACCTTCCAATTTATCAGCATGTGTCATTAATGATGCTCGCTCGTACCCTTTCGGGTTTTCTTCTGGGCGATCCATGTAACGCTCACCGTACATTACTTCGTAATATTTCCAATCTGTTACAGGTCCACCTGCTACTCCCACGTTGAATGTTCCTGCGTTGCGAAGCATTAGTGATGTCGTCATGAAACCGCCAAACGACCATCCATGCACCGCCAAGCGATCTCCATCAACATATGGCAAACTCTTCAAGTACTTCACCCCAGTCATTTGATCTTCCATTTCAACCGTACCCAATTGACGGTGAATCTGCGACTCAAATGCAAATCCGCGTTCCGCAGAACCACGGTTATCAACTGTATAAACAAGGTATCCTTGCTCGGCCATCCAGTACATCCACAAGCTAGCTCCGTCCAACCAAGAATCTGTGATCAATTGAGCGTGAGGTCCACCATAAACATATACCAGAACAGGGTATTTTTTGCTTGGATCGAAATTCGATGGTTT
Source organism: Flavobacteriales bacterium (assembly GCA_013373595.1). Taxonomy (GTDB): domain Bacteria; phylum Bacteroidota; class Bacteroidia; order Flavobacteriales_D; family Crocinitomicaceae; genus UBA4466. The sequence goes on from JABXHO010000047.1 coordinate 1,145, forward strand.
AATCAAACGTGTGTATAATGTTGTTCCATCTTTTGCTGTTAGCGTTCCGATTTCTGCTGTTCCAATTTGGTAGTTCGAAAGTTCTGTTTTCGCTTCGTGCAATTTCTCTTCGATTTTCCCTTTTCCGTTGATGATCCAATCTTCACCTGGATTCTCATGGTTTGAGAAATGATCGTAGAAATACTGCCCATCTGTTGAGATTTCCACTTGATGCGTTCCATTCACCCGTGTTAAAATGCCCGTTTTTCCTTTTAGATCCACAAAATAGACCTGTGTTTCTAGCGGAGATCGCTCTCCAGTTGTCGTGTAGTAGATCTTTCCATTTTTGAAATCTATAATGTCTTTCACAACAAACTCATGATCGGTCAACTGCTTGATTAAGTTCCCATCGAAATCGTAGTAATACAAATTGTTGTATCCATTTCGCTCAGAAATCCACACGAAATTATTCGAAGCTTGTCGTGGGAAAAACGCAGGATGTTCAGGCTCTACCCATTTATCATTTGTCTCTTCAAAAAGTGTACGAACCAACTTACCGCTTTCTGCATCAAAAACGTGTAACCACATGTGATTTTGATCGCGGTTTACTTCGGCTACAACAACGAATTCATTGTCTGGTGTCCATGACAAATTCGTTAAGTAGTTTTCTTTTCCATGCTGAGCGGTTATGAATGCCGTTTTACGCGTTGTCAGGTTGAATATTCCCACTTTCGCTTTCTCTGAACCTTGTCCTGCCATTGGGTATTTGATCGAAATCAATTCACCTGGTGTTTTACTATTGTCCAACAAAGGATAATCAGCTACGCTCGATTCATCTTTTTGGTAGTAAGCGATGTAATTTCCATCGTTCGACCAGAACAATCCACCTGTAATCCCAAATTCACTTCGTGCAATCGCTTGTCCTGAAACAATGTTCTTATCGGCATTGTCCGTTACGATAATTTTGAAGCCTTCCCCCGTATTCACGTATACATTGTTTCCTCTTGTGAAAGCTACATTTTGTGTTCCCTCATGAAACGTGGCATTTTCCGAATCATCACTCAATGAATGAATCAATTTTCCATCTTCCGTTACCGTGTTGTATTCATAGAATTTCTGTCCATCATTCAACCAAAAAGCATTTTGATCCTTCCATGTCAAACCAGAGAACCAGTAAAATTCAGAACCTAGTTTGTTATTTACTGTTTGGATATCCACCCATTCTCTCGCCTCCGTATTTCGTACAGATGCTTTCATCAAGGTTTGATAATTCTCACTCAAAAACGTGTAACAATCCGTTTCTGGAATCCATTGAAACATTGTTAAAGAACTCGGTGCAAATCGACGATATTGTTGCATCACCGCATCCGACAGGGTTAGTTCTTGCTTTGCTACTCGAAATCGAGAGGATTCCTGTTCGATGGAAAACGGCACCTCTGGCTGAAGTGTAATCTGATCCGACTGTGCAAATGCTCCCGATCCAACTGCGAGAAATAAAAAACTAACGACGATTCTATTTAACATACTTTTTTGATTTAATGGTATTCAAAGATAATCAACCAAAAGGAATTATAGTGCAGTTGAAGTTGCTCTCAATAAAATGGGCTATTTTTGCGCAAACAAAACGGAATAATGAAACACATCTCTTTATCAAGTATCGAAAAAGCCATTCAAAAAGTTGATAATCTCGACGAAGATGGATTGGAGCGTATTGCAGAAACCTACGCACTCGCCCAACAAGTTTTACTTGGGTATGTGATGTCCGCAGCCATCGAGTATGACAACGAACAGCTCGAAGGTCTAATTATTTATTACTACTGTTTGATTAGCGAAGCCTTCACACAGGAAGGAGTTGTATTGAATGAGATTACGGAATCTGACATTGACGCATTTGAAGAAGATTATTTCGCGATGTTGGACGAGTACTTCAAAACAGAGAACGAAGAAGTAATCAACGATTTTTGTGATCAGCCGGATCTTACGCGATTCATGATGATTGAAGTAAGTACAGATGATGAAGACGGTACTTCCCTTAGCGACGATACCGCAACCCAATTATTCATCGTTACGCTTGCGATGATTGCCTTGATGAACAAAGCCATCAAAGCATAATTAGAATGACCCCAAGGGAAATTGTAGATGAAATGATGCGACTGGATGCTTTCAGTCGCTGGCTTGGTATTTCTGTTGACACGATCGACAAAGGCAGCTGCGAATTGTCTTGTGTAGTGAATGCCGAAATGTTAAACGGACATCAAATTGCCCATGGCGGAATCACCTATTCCCTTTCCGATTCAGCCCTTGCTTTTGCATCAAATGCACATGGTTACAAAGCGGTAAGCATTGAAACATCCATTTCGCACATCTACTCGGTAAAGGAAAATGACAGACTTCGTGCCGTTTGCGAAGAAAGCTATCGAGGAAAAAGCATTGGTATTTATTGGGTCAGTGTTTTCAATCAAGATGATGTGCTGGTTTCACGGTTTAAAGGAACGGTTCACATTTCGGAGAATCGTTGGGAGTAAACATCCACACTAACTACTCGCAAACAAAAAGTCGAGCAAACGATTACTGAAACAACTCCCTACAAACAGATTAGGTCAGACCCTCGGCTTCCAAATTAATACCATCGCTTGATTTTTCCGCATTTATTCCTAAAGTATTGTACTCATTTAGGTGGAATCAAAGCAGAATAAAATCTCTCGCAATTTATTATGCTCGCATAAAAGTTTTTTCTTATTTTTGGCTGTCTAATAAATCGTAAGACGTTAAGTGTATGCCGAATACTGAAAAGAAATATTTAGTCGATTTCGCGATTCGCCACCTTTGGCACAAAATCTCAAGAATGTATAACCAGAAAGCAAATGAATATGGTATGACCATGTCGATTGGCTTCATTCTGCTAAATATTGACAAGGAAGGAACACCTAGTACGCAACTAGGTCCAAAAATGGGAATGGAGCCGACGAGTTTGTCGCGTACACTCAAAACCATGGAAGAAAAAGGGCTGATTCGTCGTGAAGCGGGAAAAATAGACAAACGAAAGGTATTGATCTTTCTCACAGAGGAAGGTGTTGAACAACGCAGAATGACGCGTGATTTCGTGTATGAATTCAACAACACGATGAAAGAAAGCATTCCAAAGGGAAAACTAAAAACCTTTTTTGAAGTAGCAGAAAAACTCGACAAATCTGTCGATATAGAATTAAGTAAATTACAATCTAAGATATCAAATGAATAGACATATCCGTAAAGTTGCCGTCCTTGGGTCAGGTGTTATGGGCTCGCGCATCGCGTGTCATTTTGCCAACATCGGCTGTGAAGTTGTGATGTTGGACATCGTACCAAGAGAACTCAACGAAGTAGAAAAGAAAAAAGGAATTTCTGAAGATTCTAAAACTTTCAGAAACCGAATTGTGAACGATGCATTGCAATTTGCATTGAAATCAAATCCGTCGCCAATTTATCGAAAGTCCTTCGCTTCCAGAATTGAAACTGGGAACTTTGATGATGACATGTCGAAAATTGCTGATTGTGATTGGATCATTGAGGTTGTTATTGAACGTTTGGACATCAAGCAACAAGTATTTGAAAACGTTGAGAAATTCCGCAAGCCTGGAACTTTGATTACAACGAATACATCTGGTATTCCAATTCACATGATGTTGGAAGGTCGTAGCGACGATTTCAAAGCGCATTTCTGTGGATCGCACTTCTTCAACCCACCGCGTTACCTCCAATTGTTGGAGATCATTCCTACACCGTCAACTTCTCCTGAAGTAGTTGATTTCTTAATGGATTACGGTCAACGTTTCCTTGGAAAGAAAACGGTATTGTGTAAAGACACACCAGCATTTATCGCGAACCGCGTCGGAGTTTATTCGATCATGTCTCTTTTCCACGCAGTGAATGAAATGGGATTGACAGTGGACGAAGTAGATAAGTTGACTGGTCCAGTAATGGGTCGACCCAAATCGGCTACGTTCCGTACCTGTGACGTTGTTGGTTTGGACACGCTTGTGCACGTTGCCAACGGTCTAAAAGCAAATTGTCCGGACGACGAAGAAAAACATTTATTCGAATTGCCAGATTACATCTCAAAGATGGTGGAAAACAACTGGCTCGGATCGAAAACGAAACAAGGTTTCTACAAAAAGATCAAGGATGAAGATGGCAAAAGTCAAATCTTATCTCTTGACTTGAATACCTTGGAATATACTCCAAAAGAAAGAGTAAGCTTCCCAACTTTGGAAATGACCAAGCCAATCGACGACTTGAAACAACGTACAAAAATGTTGTTGATGGGAATGGACAAAGCAGGAGAATTCTACCGTAAGATTTTCGGAGGATTGTTCGCTTACGTTTCCAACAGACTTCCCGAAATCACAGACGATCTTTACAAGATTGATGATGCTTTGAAAGCAGGATTTGGTTGGGAACTTGGACCATTCGAAACATGGGATATCCTCGGATTGGATCAAGGATTAAAATTGATTGCCGACAATAACAAAGAAGTAGCAGCATGGGTTTCTGAAATGAAAGATGCTGGAATTACTTCTTTCTACCAAGTTGAAAAAGGAACAAAACGTTACTACGACGTAGCATCGAAATCTTACCAAACAATTCCAGGAACGGAAGACTTGGTGATGTTGGATGCACTTCGCGACGAAAACAAAGTTTGGGGCAACTCAGATACAACACTTGTTGATCTTGGTGACGGAATCCTCAACTTAGAATTCCACACAAAAATGAACACCATTGGTGGTGGCGTAATTGAAGGAATTAACAAAGCCATCGATATGGCTGAGAAAGATTACCGCGGATTGGTGATTTCGAACAACGGACAAAACTTCTCTGCTGGAGCAAACGTTGGTATGATCTTCATGATGGCCATCGAGCAAGATTTCGATGAGTTGAATTTTGCCGTGAAAGCTTTCCAAGATACTACAATGAGAATTCGTTACTCGAACATTCCTGTTGTTATCGCGCCACACAACATGGCACTTGGTGGAGGTTGTGAAATCTCAATGCACGCTGATAAAGTTGTTGCTCATGCTGAATTGTACATGGGACTCGTTGAATTCGGAGTTGGACTTATCCCTGGTGGTGGTGGAACCAAAGAATTCGCAAAACGATTATCAGAAGAATTGCATTCTGGAGACATCAAAATCAACCGTTTGAGAGAGCGTTTCCTAACAATCGGTCAGGCACAAGTATCAACATCAGCTTACGAAGCATTCGACCTCGGATACCTACGCGAAGGAATTGATGAAGTTGTTGTGAGTCGTGAACATCAGTTGACACGTGCTAAAGAAGCGGCAGTCATGATGGCTGAAGCAGGATACGTAGCTCCAAAACGCGAAAAAGACATCACAGTTGTTGGTCAAGAAGGATTGGGAATTGTTTACGTTGGAGCGCACTCAATGCTTTCTGGAAAATACATTTCTGAGCACGATAGCTTGATCTCTCAAAAATTAGGATTTGTTCTATGCGGTGGAGATCTTTCTGAAAACACGGTTGTTTCTGAACAATACCTACTCGATTTAGAGCGTAAAAAGTTCTTGGAGTTGTGTGCTGAAAAGAAAACACTCGAGCGCTTAGAGAGCATGGTGAAAAAAGGGAAAATATTGAGAAATTAGGTTGATGCCCGAACCAAGTTGGGGTTAAAAGGTTCAAATACCGATGATTGAGCGAAGTCGAAATCAAGGTATTCGAAATGCGGGCTTCGACTTCGCTCAGCCCTCGAATCAACCAATAAAAAAATAAAAAAATGAAAAGAGCATATATAGTAACAGGATATCGAACGGCAGTGGGAAAAGCCGGACGTGGTGGATTTAGATTTTACCGTCCTGATGATTTAGCTGCAGATGTGATCAAACATATCATGGAGCAGGTTCCACAATTGGACAAGGAGCGCATTGATGACGTAATCGTTGGAAACGCAACTCCTGAAGCAGAGCAAGGACTAAACGTAGGTCGTATGATTTCCTTGATGGGATTGAATACAGACAAAGTACCTGGAGTAACTGTGAACCGTTATTGTTCATCTGGATTGGAGACAATCGCGATGGCATCAGCGAAAATTGAAGCTGGAATGGCGGATTGTATCATCGCAGGTGGTGTTGAATCCATGTCTGTAATGGCAATGGGAGGATGGAGAATTGTTCCAAATGCCAAAGTTGCCAAGGAAAACCCAACTTGGTACTGGGGAATGGGATTGACTGCCGAAGCTGTAGCCAACCAATACGGAGTATCTCGTGAAGAACAAGATGAATTCGCGGTAAAATCGCACGCAAAAGCGATCGACGCTATCAAGAACGGAAGATTCAAAGATGAAATCGTTCCAGTTAATGTAGAACACATCTTCTTGGATGAAAACGAAAAGCGTCAAGTGAAAAACTACGTAGTCGATACAGACGAAGGTCCACGTGCGAGTACTGTAGAAGGATTGGCTCGTTTACGCCCTGTTTTTGCTGCTGACGGTACAGTTACCGCTGGAAATGCATCTCAAACATCTGATGGTGCTGCTTTCTGTTTGGTGATGTCAGAAGACATGGTGAAAGAATTGAATCTCGAACCTGTTGCACGTTTGGCTTCGTACTCTGTTGTTGGTGTTGAGCCAAGAATCATGGGAATCGGACCTGTTGATGCTATTCCAAAAGCAATTAAGCAAGCTGGATTGAGCTTGAATGATATTAGCCTATTTGAATTGAATGAAGCCTTTGCTTCACAATCATTGGCGGTTATTCGCGAGGCAGGATTGAATCCTGATATCGTGAACGTGAATGGAGGAGCGATTGCACTTGGACACCCACTCGGATGTACAGGAGCAAAATTGTCTGTTCAAATGATGAATGAGTTGAAACGTAGAAATGAGAAATACGGTATTGTAACCATGTGTGTAGGAACCGGACAAGGTGCTGCAGGTGTTATCGAAATGCTGTAAATCATAGACCGAACTCAACCTTGTTGAGAATAGGTTACTATCTTTGTCCTTCTGGTCGAATTGTTGTGTTAATAAACCATTCGACTGGGAGGATTTTTTATTTCCAGACTGTGTAGACTTCGACCTCGCTCAGCCTACAAATTGCACAAAACATGAAGAAAATCATTTCAAACGCTCTGCACTCGGCAGGATTCGATCAACTTTTAGAGATCCAACAGGAAAGCATCACGCAATTCAGTGAAGGAAATGACCTCATTGTGCTCTCGAAAACGGGTTCTGGAAAAACCTTAGCCTTCTTACTTTCGATGCTCCATGAGCTCGACACAACTGATAATGACTCTGTTCAAACGGTCATCCTCTCCCCTACACGGGAATTGTGTTTGCAAATTGAAAAAGTCTTCAAGTCGCTGAAAACGGGACTGAAAGTAACAACGTGTTATGGAGGTCACCCAATGCGCACAGAAAAAAATAGCCTTCGCGAAACACCCACACTGATCATTGCCACACCGGGGCGATTAAGTGATCATATTCGTCGGGAACATGTGGACCTCTCCTCTGTTAAATACTTCATTGTGGATGAATTCGATAAGTGTCTGGAATTCGGTTTTTCGGATGAGATGCAGACCATCTACGATGAGTGTTCTCACCTGAAACAACATTTATTGACTTCCGCTACGCGCATCGAATCGTATCCCGATTTTCTTCAATTGCGAAAACCTGTCACCATCGATCGCATTAAAAACGATACGGAACTCAATCTAAAAGAATTTGGTGTTCAATCGGAAGGTGATTTACACGTAACATTGGAGCAACTCATCATTTCATTTGGACGCGAGCGCAATATGGTTTTCGTGAATTACCGCGAAGTATGTGACGACCTTGTAGATTTCCTATCAGAATGTGGAATCGTCTGCGCCGTGTATCATGGAGGATTGGATCAAGAGACACGAGAACGAGAATTGATCAAGTTCACGAATGGTAGTGCCAACACGATTGTTTGTACAGATCTTGGATCGCGCGGATTGGACATTCCCGAAGTAAAACACGTCGTACATTTTCAATACCCATCAAGTCTCGAAGCTTTTACCCATCGAAAAGGTAGAACAGCACGTATGGATGCATCAGGATGTTCTTATTTAATCACCTCGGAAGACAGACAACTTCCTGAGTACATCATGGAACCGCAGGAATTCTACACGATTAAACCAAGAGTTATTGAACCGCCTGTATATGAAACGATCTACATCAGCGGAGGAAAGAAAGAGAAAATTGGTAAGATTGACATCGTTGGTTTCTTTTCGAAAATTGGCGGACTGAAAGGAAAAGAGATTGGCTTGATTGAGGTGAAGGATCATTCTTCCTACGTCGCGATTCAGCGAAATAAAGTCGGTCAAGTTTTACGGAAAATAAAGGGAGAAAAAATCAAAGGAAAGCGCATGAGGATTGCTCGATCGAAGTAAATTCGAAAACCTAGCATTGAGATTAAGCATCCAACAGTTCGGCCGAAGACTTCCGCTTCTTCGTCACTGGGTAGAATTCATGAAAATACCTAACAGTATATGCAATTCGGAGTAACTCAAATGCGACAAGCACCCAGAATATGATTTCACGTCCATTCTCGAACACCTCTAAGAATGGTAAATCGCGTAATGACGAAAATGAAAACAGATAGAAGTAATAGCGCACAGGCAACTGTCCCCAATAAATCCACGCTCCCAACTTCTTTTGCCTAACTGTAAAAAAGGCTGAAAAGAGAAGAGAAATCAAGAGTAAGTCTCGGGTCACCACATTAAAAATTCCTTCTGCCGAAAAGCCAGAAAAACCAAGACTTAAAGTAGTCGTAATGTACAGAAGATTTCTCATGAATGTGAGTACATCCAACCCCGCCCAAAAGTACGCTCCTGTTTTCTTCATGATTCAAATGTACTTCCAATTCAATAAAGAAAAAACCCGATCGTTCCGATAGCTACCGGAATGATCGGGTTCATACTATTCATCTAAAAGATGAGTTAACTCTTCTTATTTAATGATTTGCAGTTTATCAATGTGCTTTTCATTGTTCGTGATGAACTGATAGATATACACACCAGAAGATACTTTGTCTGAAGCTACTTTCACCTCGTACAACTCGCCTTCGTTTGCTTGCGCTGAGTAAACCACATCAATCAACGTTCCAGTCATATCGTATATCTCAACACGTACTGGCGAATCGTAACCAATTCGGTAAGACAGTTCGATCGTTTCATCGTTCGTATTGATTCCCGCACGAATGAACGTGTTATCACCTTCGTTTGTTCCTCCAAGCGTCAATGCATTCGACTCCTGACATGGTCCACAGTAATCTCCTCCGTGAAGATCCCAAAGAGTTGACAAGTGTGGATTCAATGCATTTGGACTGATACAGATCGTTTGTGGGTTTCCTGAGTTTCCATGAGGAACGTGACAGATTACCACTTTCTGATTGTTGTTACCACAACGATTCAATACCGTTACAGTTGTTCCATTTGTTGCTGCATTCGCAGTACATCCATTTGCATCTGTAATTTGAACTGTATAAGTCGTTGTTGTATTTGGATTCACCTCAATGGAAGCAGTCGTTTCTCCAGTTGACCACAAATATGTGTATGGTCCGCCTGTTCCTCCTGTTGGATTTGCAGTCAATGTAACTGGAATTGGAATACAATCAATCACATGGTTTTGAGGCGTAATGTTCGCTTCAATTTGCGCTGGTTGATCCACAACGATTGTTACATCCGTAGCACATCCATTCGCATCTGTGACTGTGTATGTGTACGTTCCAGCCGATACCGTGTACGTTCCCGTTCCAGTGTATGGAGCTGTTCCTCCTACCGCTGTTACCGTAACATCGGAAGTACCTCCAAAACACGGAATCACCGTTGATGATGCCGAAGCAACTACTGCCGTTGGCTCGTATACCGTAATTGAAACGTCTACAGAACATCCGTTTGCGTCTGTGACTGTGTACGTGTAAGTTCCTGCTGTCACAGAATAAACACCTGTTCCTGTGTAAGGCGCTGTTCCTCCTGTTGCTGTTACAGTTACATCTGATGATCCACCGTTACACAAAATCGTCGTTGAAGTTACCGATGCAGCTAATGCTGTTGGCTCTGCCACTGTGATTGTAACATCTGTTGAACATCCATTTGCGTCTGTGACTGTGTAAGTATACGTTCCAGCCGACACCGAGTAAGTTCCCGTTCCAGTATATGGAGCTGTTCCGCCTGTTGCTGTTACCGTTACGTCTGATGATCCGCCGTTACACAAAATCGCTGTTGACGTTGCCGATGCAGACAAAGCTGTTGGCTCTGCTACTGTGATTGTAACGTCTGTTGAACATCCGTTCGCATCTGTCACTGTGTACGTGTACGTTCCAGCCGATACAGAATACGTTCCTATTCCAGTGTATGGAGCAGTTCCTCCCGTTGCTGTTACCGTTACGTCTGATGATCCGCCGTTACACAAAATCGCTGTTGA
>JABXHO010000108.1 GCA_013373595.1 Flavobacteriales bacterium
AAACAATGCTGAACAACCTCATCGAAAACGCACTGAAATATGCAGGAAGATCAGCAACAATCACCATTTTTGGTAAAAAGAATCAATTCGGAGTAAAGGATAATGGTCCTGGTGTACCAGCCAGTGATCAATCAGAAATATTTAAAAAATTCTACCGATCCGGTAGCGAAGACACCCGCACTCAAAAAGGGACAGGTTTGGGACTTTATATCGTCTCCAAACTCGTTCAACTTCATGGAGGTACCATTGCGTACAAGAACAATGAACCAGCAGGCGCGTGCTTCACAATAGAATTCACACATGACTAAAAAAATTGGACTCATCATTCTCGACGGTTGGGGAATCGGCGATAAATCAAAATCAGATGCGATCTACAACGCGCACACTCCATTCATGGATCAATTGTTGGCAAAATACCCTTCGGCAGAGCTGCTCACGAGTGGCGAGAACGTTGGTTTGCCCGATGGTCAAATGGGAAACTCCGAAGTGGGACACCTGAACATTGGAGCTGGACGAATTGTATATCAGGAATTAACGCGCATCAACAAATCGATTCGAGATGGCGAATTTTTCGAAAATCCAACACTGAAAGAAGCCTTCCAACGAGCCAAGGATACGGGAAAGTCTATCCATTTAATGGGACTCGTGTCCAATGGTGGTGTTCATAGTTCACAGGAACATTTGCATGCCTTGTGCAAGATGGCCTCTGACTTTGAATTGGAACATGTTTTCATTCATGCTTTCACCGACGGAAGAGATTGTGACCCAAAAAGTGGCTTGCACTTCATCGAGAAATTAGAAGCTGAAATTGAAGGAACACCTATTCAAATTGCTTCGGTGATTGGACGCTACTATGCGATGGATCGAGACAACCGCTGGGGAAGAATTAAGAAAGCCTATGATTTGATGGTGCTTCGAAAAGGAGAAGAATTTGCGAGTGCTTCTGAGGCGATTCGCATTTCCTATGATTCGGCAACGACCGATGAATTTATTGAACCATCTGTGATTAAAACAACTGGTGAGCGCTCTGGAGCCATTGAAGATGGAGATATTGTTGTCTCATTTAACTTCAGAACAGATCGCCCTCGTGAAATTACGATTGCCCTCACTCAAAAAGACTTCGAAGCTGAGGGAATGAAAAAATTGGGTTTGGGTTATTACACCATGACCAATTACGACAGAACCTTCCAGAACGTTCGTGTTATTTTCGAAAAAGAAAACCTTTCAAATACCTTGGGAGAAGTAATTTCTTCGTCTGGTTTGTCACAAGTACGCATTGCCGAAACCGAAAAATACCCTCATGTAACCTTCTTCTTCAGCGGCGGACGCGAAAAAGAATTTGAAGGAGAGAAGCGTATTTTGGTGAATTCACCGAAGGTGGCCACCTACGATTTACAGCCAGAAATGAGTGCTCCAGAAGTTCGAGATCGAATTACCAATAACATTCGAAATGAGCAGCCTGATTTCATTTGCTTGAACTTTGCCAATCCAGATATGGTTGGACACACAGGTGTTTATTCCGCAATTGTTTCTGCCGTAGAAACGGTTGATCGATGCCTGAAAGATGTCATTCATTGCGGAGAAGAATTTGGATACGAGTTTATTGTTATTGCAGATCACGGAAATGCAGATTACGCAGTAAATGCAGATGGTTCCCCGAACACAGCCCACTCCTTAAATCCCGTTCCGGTTGTATTAGTCACTGGAGATAAAGTAAGCTTGAGCGATGGTATTTTGGCAGATGTTGCCCCTACCATTTTAAGTCGATTAGGAATTCCTCAACCCTCCGAAATGACGGGAAAAAACTTAGTGGAATAGTCGAAATTGATTTTATATCATGAAACAATATTGGAAGAAAAAATCGCAAGAAGAAATCAAGTCGATTGTTTTCAACGCGCTTGATCAAAACATCAACTACGCCTCGCAAAATGCGCTGGGAATCCCTGCGTCGTACCTCGATGAAAAAGTGTTTAGTCAGGATAATTCTTTTCTTGAGAATGCTCCGTTTTTATCGACATTGATTCAGAACCCAAATCACATCGGTTGCCACACGCTAGGAAAGTCGGAACCCTTTTTTCAAGGCACTCATAATATCGAGCGTGAGTTGATTGACATCTGTGCTATTGACATACTGAAAGGTTCAGCAAACGAACAGGACGGATATGTTGCCTCTGGTGGAACGGAAGCCAACATTCAAGCCATTTGGATCTATCGAAATTTCTTTATTCAGGAATTATCTGCCCAGCGAGAAGAAGTCTGCATTTTATGTAGCGAAGACAGTCACTACTCGATGGATAAAGCTGGAAACTTGTTGGTACTTGATGTCATGAAGGTAAAAGTGGATGACAGCACACGAGAAATTAGTGAAGAGGCAGTTTCAAATACCATTCAAGCAGCGAGAGCAAAAGGGAAAAAGTACTTTATCGTCATTGCCAACATGATGACAACAATGTTCGGTTCAGTTGACAACGTAGACGCTTATACCAATGCGCTGGAAGCAGCTTCTTGCTTGTACAAATTACACATTGACGGTGCATACGGTGGGTTCTACTACCCTTTTTCTGATGAAAACAGCAAACTCACTTTTGAGAATCCGAAAATTACCTCATTCACATTGGACGCTCACAAAATGGCTCAAGCTCCGTACGGAACAGGGATTTTCATCATTCGAAAAAACTATATTCACTTCGCCAACACGAAAGAAGCGAGTTATGTGGAAGGAGAAGATTTAACTTTGATTGGAAGTCGATCGGGAGCCAATGCAATCGCCGCATGGATGATCTTGGTTAAGAACGGTCCGTACGGATGGCAAGAAAAGATCTTTATCCTGCAAAAGCGAACCGAATGGATGTGTAAGCAGCTGAAAGCACTGAACTTCGAGTTTTACCGACATCCTCACTCTAATATCTTGACCATTCGAAGCCAGTTCGTTCGACCTGAAGTAGCGAAGGAATTTGGATTGGTTCCTGATAACCATTCGAATCCGAAGTGGTTTAAGATTGTGATCATGGAACACGTTACAATTGAGAAGTTATCAACGCTGATTGACCGAATGAAGGAAGTTGAAGCCTGATTTATCCGAAGCAAAATCTCGCGCTAGGGCGCAATGCGGCAGCTCCTGATGCAAAACAGGTTGTGATGCTGTTTTCGAATGGCACTGCGATCAGCAAGTGACCTTTTCGGAAACTAGCAGAA
>JABXHO010000179.1 GCA_013373595.1 Flavobacteriales bacterium
ATTCAGATGCCAATTCTTCAACCATTCCCCAGTTCTCTGGTCCTTTCAAACCACGTCCTGCTGAAACAACCAATTCTGCTTCTGGCAATGGAATTTCTCCCTCTGGCTTTTTCGTTTCCAAAACTTTCACTGAAGCTTCTCCAACGTTTCCGTTGAATTCTTCAACTGAACAAGCGCTACCTCCAGCTTCTGGCTGAATGCTATTTGGAAGCAATGAAATAATTTTTTTATCTGTGTTGATCTTTACGTTTCCGAAAGCTTTTCCTGAGAATACGTTCACGCGAACAGTATCTCCTTCTGGAACAGCAACCGCTCCTGCAACCAATCCTGCTTTCATGCGAACTGATAAACGTGGGGCAACTGCTTTCGCCGTCAAATCGTGTGAGAACACAACCGTAGTTGCTCCTGTTGATTCTGCTGCAGAGGCAACCAAGCGAGTGATTTGTTGTGGATCTTCTCCCACAGAACGATCAACCAATACTTTCGAAGCTCCGTATTCTCCAAGAGATCCAAGTGCAGCATCATCTGCGCTACCACTGGCAACAACCGTTACTTCGTTTCCTAATTTCTTTGCGTATGTAACAACTTCTAAAGCGGCTTTCCCGATTCCATTGTTACTGTTGATATATACTAATGTAGACATACTATCTTTTTATTTGGAGGTAAGACATTTAAAAGAAAGATAATCGGCTCGAAGGCGCTTGATGTCTTTCAATCGTCGTCTTTTCATCTGGTGTCTTAGATTACTTTTGCCTCGTTGTGTAACAAACTTACTAACTCATCCATGTTCTCTGGATCGATCATTTTGCATTCCGCTTTTGCTGGTGGAAGAGCGTAACTTTCGAATGATGTCAGAGAAGGAACATCAGCAGGAGCAACAACGTTCAAAGGTTTTGTTCGTGCTGCCATAATTCCACGCATGTTAGGAATACGTTGCTCGGCCATTCCTTTTGCACAAGAAACAACAGCAGGCAATGAAACCTCGCATACTTGAACTCCTCCAGGGATTTCAGCTTCCAATGTAGCTGTAGATCCATTTACCTCGAGTTTAGAAGCCAATGAAACAAATGGAAGGTCCATTGCTTCAGCAATCATTCCTCCAACTTGAGAACCGTTGTAGTTGATTGTTTCTTTTCCGGTAAGAACCATGTCGAAATTGTTTGCCTTCGCATACTCTGCAATTTGCATCGCTGTGAAATAGGCATCTGTAGGCTCCGCGTCGATTCGAACCGCTTCGTCAGCTCCAATTGCAAGCGCTTTACGAATGATAGAATCGTCGGCTGCGGTACCAACCGTACAAATAGTTACTGAACCGCCTCCCGCTTCTTTCAATTCAAGGGCACGAACAAGTGCATACCACTCATCGTAAGGGTTCACAATATATTGAACTCCAGTTTCATCAAATTTCGAGTTGCCATCAGTAAAGGCAATCTTCGATGTAGTGTCCGGAGATTTACTAATACAGACTAATAGTTTCATCCTGAATTTTTTTAAAATCGAACACAAATCTAATAATTAAATCTGCCTTTTTGGACACTTTGTGGGTAAAACTTTATGCATACATAGGAACTTGCTCTTTCTTGGTCGGGTTGTATTTTTGTTTTGCGCGCTAAGGCTCATCATAATTAGGGTTTGCGCACAAGCGACTTCCATTCTTGAGCGTTTTATTTGGTATGGACTTTGTTAAGTTTCTGTTAAAACTTACCGTGAAACGACCTTTTATTACCTCAGTTTTGATGTTATTCTTACTATTCACTTTTACCCGTTGTGAGGTATTTTATGCTTTTGCTGAAGCGATGACCACGGATGATTGTGAACGCTATTCCATTTATCGCACGAGAATCTTTGGGAATGATGAGCTGTTGTGGGAAGAAACGACCTGTGATTATGGTGAAACGGGAATAGAAGAACGCTTCAATGATAAAATGAAATACTATGAGAGCATATATCCATCGGGCGGCGTCTATTCGGAGCATGTGACGTATTCTCAATACGAGTGAAGTGATCGTATTTTTGCATTCCCATCTTCTTCGATCTTTTTCTTTTTGAAAACTTCTAATTTTGTTACATTTGGCGACCTGATTTATCAGGATTAAACAAGGATAGTCATGAAAACGATACAATTTAGAGAAGCGCTACGCGAAGCGATGTCCGAGGAGATGCGCCGTGATGAAAAAGTTTTTCTCATGGGAGAAGAGGTGGCAGAGTACAATGGTGCCTATAAAGTTTCCCAAGGGATGTTGGATGAATTTGGTGATAAGCGTATTATAGACACGCCAATCGCTGAGCTTGGTTTTGCAGGAATTGGCGTAGGAGCTTCAATGAATGGTCTACGGCCAATTGTTGAGTTCATGACGTGGAACTTTGCGATTTTGGCAGCCGATCAAATCATCAACAGTGCAGCAAAAATGTTGCAGATGTCGGGTGGTCAATATCACTGTCCGATTGTTTTCCGTGGAGGAAATGGTACCGCTGGACAATTGGCAGCAACACACTCACAAAGTTTTGAAGCGTTTTATGCGCATGTTCCAGGTTTGAAAGTGATCACTCCATCAAACCCTGCTGATGCAAAAGGACTTTTGAAATCGGCAATTCGCGATAACGATCCTGTTGTGTTCCTAGAGTCTGAAAAGATGTATGGAGACAAAGGCGAAGTGCCTGAAGGAGAATACATGATTCCAATTGGTGTGGCAGATGTCAAACGAAAAGGTCGTGACGTAACAGTTGTGAGTTTTGGTAAGGTCATCAAAGAGGCATATAAAGCGGCTGATATTTTAGAAAAAGAAGGAATTTCATTGGAGGTGATCGACCTTCGTACAATCCGTCCAATTGATTACGGAACCGTAGTGGAATCAATCAAGAAAACGAATCGTTGTGTAGTATTGGAGGAATCATGGCCACTAGCGTCAATTTCTTCTGAGATTGCGTATCACTTGCAACGTTATGCATTCGACTATTTGGATGCACCAGTAATGCGTGTGACACAAACGGATACGCCATTTGCATTTTCACCTACTTTAATTGATGAAGCGTTGCCAAATGCTGAGCGTCTAATTGAAGCCGTGAAAGCGACATTATACCGTTAAGAGCAACATGAGATTTTTTTTGGCAACGGCTTGTTGCATGCTTTTTGCCTTCGCAGGTTCAGCTCAACTTTATTATAACCTTGGGATTAAAGGACAACGAGTAAATTTTCGTTCTGTATACGAAATGGAGGATGATGAGTACACGTATAACTCGAGTACAGGTGTATGGGAGCTTGGTACAGGTTTCGATACAGTCCAAAAGAAGTTTATGGTGTACGGTCCAACACTTACGTATGGATTTGATTACGCAATTAACGAGCGTTTCTCCGTAGGTGCTGAGCTCGAAGGATTTTTAGGTTTGGTCAAAATAAAGCACTCAGGAGTGTATATCGATTGTGCACTTGGTGCCAAGGGATGTTACTACCTAGATCCGTCTAAGACGTATTCCAATATTTTCACTCGAATCGGAATTGGATACGGAATGAGTCGCAGTTATACCGATAACGACGTTCTAGGGATAAATTGGCGTTTTGGATACGAATATGATTTCGACTACGCTTTATTAGGAGTTGGAGTGGACGTGAATATCTTCAAAGAGGATTTCGCATACGATGCTCAAAGTAGAATTGATGATCTGGTAAGCCAAAAACTAAACTCGATTGGACTAGTAGTCTATTGTTCAATTGGTAAAGGATACTGATCTATTTGGAGAAACATCGTATAGGAGTTTCTTCAGGGATAGTTCAAAAAAAATAGTGAAAGCGAGCTGAATTTCAGCTCGCTTTTCGTTTATGCTTTAATTTTTCTCTTCCGTTTCAAAAGTGATTGAAATCGACATGCTCAACTCTCCCTTGTTGAGTTTGCTGTTGTTCGAACCGTAATAACTGTTGTTGTAGTTATTGTAATACGGATACGTTTGGATAGAGGATGTTGCTACGCCGCCGAGTCCGATAGGATTAATATTCACCTTCACGATGTCTCCGAGTTTCGTGCTTGAGGTGTTGCTAATTTGAAGGGCTTGTTCCTTGGATTCTTTCATGGCCTGACTCAATAATTGATCGTTCAATTCTTTCATCTTCTTTTCTGATAAATTCGAGTGGATGTAAATAGATTGTACACCCGTAAAGCGCATGGCTTCCATGAAAGCTTGCAGTTCATCGACTGGTTTGTTCCAACTAAAAGTCATGGTTTTGCAAAGCAAACGCTTTTGCGTGTTCGTGTAAAGTGGCGTTGTATTGTAGAAGCCGTTATTTGCATTGGCAGCTTGATCACTAATACTGCTTAAAATGAGGTCGGACGCCTTTATGTTGTACGGTTTAAGCTTTTCAATAAGCTGTTTCTCAAGTTGGTCAATTTCTACCGTACTTGTCTGCTGATTTTCGGGGTCGGTTTTGACATATTCCAACAAAGTAATATTCACGTCAATCTCATCTGGAGTAAAGCCGATGGTTGTACGATGCTGAATCGTTATGGTGTTGGGAGCGGTTGTTTGCTCTGTGAGTTCCGATCCGTCTGCCTGTGAAAGTGTTGTGGCTGAAATAAGGATTCCGATAAGTGTTAAAGGTAAATTCATCAATTTAAATTTTAGGTTTATTTAACAGGGAATGTTCAAATCAGAAAAAAGTAAACGGTTGCTTCTAAATTTCTTCTTACTTCCTTGTTTTATTGAGGTTGAGCGTTTTTGATTGTGTTTGATCTGAAATGAGTGTTGACGCCGCTCTTGGCAGAATGGTGTTATTTTTGTTTACTCTCTACGAAACAAATAAACATTTCTATACTATTATGAAATTTACCTTGACACTATTCATTCTTCTTATTGGTCTTCAATTGAACGCGCAGGAGCGGCACTTATCTGAAAGTGAGTTTTTAGAACTGGAACAACAAGCGAAGCAAGAGATGAATGGGGATTTTGAAAAGGCTTTTTCGCTGGCTGAAACAATAAACTCTTCTAACAACCCAATTCATCAAGCTGCTGCCGAAGGAATAAAATCGTATCTGTTTCAGATTAACGGAGATGAGGATAGGGCCGACGAGCATTATCAAAAAGCCCTTGAAAAACTTAAAGGTCTGCCTGACTCCAAAGAAAAATCACGTACATACATGGTGCTTTTCGGCTACCATGGGTTGATGTGCTGGAAAAGAGATGAGTTATTGTCAGCATATTCAGCATTCAATGAATCGCGTGAGCTGGCAATTCAATTAGGTGATCAGTACCAGTTAATGAAAGCGCTCAATAACATGTCATTAATTGATATTGAAGCCAAGAATTATAAGGCTGCATTGGCCACGTTGAAGCTTTCGGATTCACTCTTAAAGGCGAACGGAAGTCTTTTTGATTATAATCAATATCGAGGAAGAATGAGTATACTGCATTACAACCTTGGGTTGTGTTACGATCGCTATGGAACAGGTAGAAGAGATATGGCACTTGTCGACTCGGCAATTGTGCATTATGGAATTACCATTCGCTTTGCAGAAGAATTTTCAATGAATATGCTGAGCGCTAAAATCAATACGGCCAACTTGATTGCTTTCAAAGGCGAATATGATAAGGCAGAGAAGCGTTATTTTCATTTATTGAAAATGTGCGAGGAGAATGAATTCTATGAATATCAAGGAAATATCTTGTTTAATTTGGGTTTGCTTTATTTGCAAACCGGAAAATTTGCGGAAGCGGAAGTCTTCTTTAAAAAAGTAGGGAAGCTCTACAAAAAACACAATGTATGTTATATGGAGTATGTTCATTCGAACTATTACCTAGCTGTTATTTATGAGGAGTTTAGCGATTACGATAAAGCAGAGGAGTATATAGCCTTATTTGAGGAGAGTTATCAAGAAATAGAAAAGAACTATAAAGAGCAGGCCGAATTGTATAACTACGATTTAGCGAGCCGCGACTTGGCTGTTAATGTTGGAGCGTTAAACGAGAGAATAGCATCCAGCAGGCAATTGATTTACATTTATATTGGTTTTGGAGTCCTCGTTATTGTGGTGTTGTTTGTTCTTCTGAGAAAGAGCGTTAGAGATAAGCGCAAGATTAAATCGAAACTCAAAGAGTTTAAAGAAAAGTTTGAGCAAGAAGAAGAGCTCAACAAGAAGGTTTACGCTAATACGATCCAGAGCTTTACACTAAACGATGAGAAAGAAAAGGAGATTCTGGTAGCCTTGGAGAAACTGATTGATAAAGAGTATTATTTGCAAAGTGATTTCAGCTTACAGAATGTGGCAAAAAAGATCAAAACAAATACAACCTACCTTTCGCATGTGGTCAATAAGAATTTCGGAAAGTCTTTCAGTGAGTATTCAAATGAACTCAAAATGAACTATGTGGTTCGTCAACTGTTGGGGAATAAAACGTTCCAAAAGTATTCTACACAAGCAATGGCAGAGAGTGTAGGATATAAGAGCGCTGTGTCCTTCACACGCTCATTCAAAAAAAGGACAGGCCTTACACCTGTCCAATTCTTAAAAAATATAGAAAGCGAATAATTCGCTATCTACTCGCTTATGGCGTGATTAAACCAATGTCAAATGGATCTGTTGGTTTCGGATCTCCATTTGTGGTAGTAGATAAGGGAGTCTTAGATGGTTTAGTGCTAGTCTGGGTAATTGGTGTCCCATTTCCTTTCTCAGCTGTTTCCATTCCTCCAAGGATTGAATGTTGCTCTTTCGAGTTCATTTTGCTTTCCTCAAATTGAGCGAAAGCATTGTTCTTTTGATTTACCATAATCTATGTATTTAGTTGTTATGTTAAAGTTAAGAAAACAAGCAGCTCGTTTTGATGATTTTGGTTTTGTTAAAAGTGTTGTTTTGTAACTCTCTGATTTTTAAAGGTTAACATCTTAATTTGATACTGACATTTTATAAAATGTCACATAAACAATTTTCGTATTGTTCAATATATCGCTTTTTTTTCCGTGAAATGAGATGAATATTTGCTCCAGTGGTTGAGACAAATCTTCTCAAAATTAAAGCCTAATCAATATGTTTATTGTACTCGAAAAATTTCTAAAGCTGAACAACTTCTCAAGGGTCATTTCTGATTTTAAAGATTACTATCAATCGCACCCAAACTTTCCTAGTTTGTTTGCGCTTACCGATACATTATCCTTATTAAATATTGAAAATGTGGCGGCGCGGGTTGATAAGGATCATTTTCATGATTTACCAGATAGCTTTCTCGGGTATGTGGAGGAGGAAGGAAAGGGGCCGAGCTTGGCCTTGGTGAGAAAATCAGCACAATCGGTCGAGGTTCTGTTTGAGAAGAAGAAGCCCAAACGATTGAGCATTGAAGAATTCATAAAGTGCTGGAATGGTATTGTGGTGGCTATTGAACCTGGCACGAACGATGATGCTTCAAATACTATTTCGAAATCTTCATTGGTGCTTGTAGTGACTCTGCTTTGTGTATCTGGGTTCACATTGATCAACAATTCTGTATTTTCTTGGAGCTACCTTTTTAATTATGCTTTATATGTCTTTGGTGCGATAGTGAGTGTGGCGATTCTCAGAGAAAAGTATTCGTCTGATCCGAATCATGTTTCCAAAATTTGTTCCTTAGGAACGAATACATCGTGCAGTTCTGTTATTAAATCGGAGCGAGCAGAATTCACCAAATGGATTGGTTTCTCCGATTTAGGTGTGGTGTTTTTTGGTGCCTCACTCCTTACGCTGCTCCTTGAGCCAGATGCAATGGGTATTCTGAATTCGATAAGCCTCTTTTCTCTTCCTGTAATTATTTATTCCATTTGGGTACAACGTGTTGTGCTTAAGTCGTGGTGTGTGCTTTGTCTTATGCTCGCTGTAACACTCTTGGCTCAGTCAATTTGGG
Organism: Flavobacteriales bacterium; assembly: GCA_013373595.1. Lineage (GTDB taxonomy): Bacteria > Bacteroidota > Bacteroidia > Flavobacteriales_D > Crocinitomicaceae > UBA4466. The sequence goes on from JABXHO010000179.1 coordinate 7,858, forward strand.
CGCTGTACACTGGAATTAACGTTCAGGTTGGGGTCGTTGAACTCGTATTTTCGCTGATCTTCATGTTGGTGATATGGCTATTTGTGAAAAAGCACTTGGATACTTTTGACCATCTCAAGTCCAGTAACAAGGAGCTGCTACGTTTCAAGCGTGAATTTGAAATTTTTAAATTCTTGCAGAAACCTCTTCCACTGGAAACATCCGTGATTTCAAATGGAAAAATTAGCATTGGACCTTCTGATAACCCCGTAAAAATGTCCCTAGTGATAAGTCCTAGCTGTTTCCACTGTGATAAAGCATATAAGGATGCGCTGCAACTCCTCGAGGAGAACCCGAAACGAATAAGTCTGGAGATATTCTATAATTTGAATCCAGAAAATCAAGATAATCCATACTTAAAAATTGCGAGGAGCATACTTCAGTTGAGCGAAGTAGAGCCAGAAAAGTGTATCGCTGCACTATCAGAATGGCACCTTGGCGATAAGGATCTGGATCTGTGGCTCAAGAAATGGGGACAAGAAGATGATGAAAAGGCAGATCGACTTCTAGCAGAGCAGTACAGATGGTGCTTACAAAATGAATTCAATTATACGCCAGTCAAAATCATTAACGATTGCGAATTATCAATGCATTACTCGCTCGACGAGCTGAAATATTTCATCGCTGAATTGAGCGAACCTGAAGAAATGTGAATGACGTCGAACGCAAAAAATATTGTTGCAACAATAGTCGGAATTCCCAATCGACTTTAAATGTTTGGGAAATTTAATTACCTATTCGAAGAAGAAAATGAAGCGAATCTAGATCAAGCAATAACGGATATGTTCTTGCTTACAAAATCAAAAACTCGTGGAGTTGGAATTCTCAGAATGGGTACAATTTTAAAATTTAATCAAATGAAAAATTTAATCAAAAATGGAACTGCCTTGAGCAGAGAGGAGCAAAAAGTAATTAACGGTGGCGGTGGACCAATCGGACCTAGTACGCGTTGTGATGTGCCGTATATCGTTATGGATCCAGGTGGAGACGGAACGTACGTTCCTACTTACGTTTGCCCAACAGGTTACTATTACGATGAAACAAGAAACTTGTGCTGTCAAGCATAATTCACTTGTTGTTAATCGACTCTCTAGTTCTTGATGCAAGTCAAGACTAGGGAGTTTTGAAAAGAGTCGGGTGCATTCGATAGAAGTGAGTGTACCTGACTCTTATTTCAATTTAGAATTGAATAAAATGAAAAAGTTGATTGAAAACGGAGACGCTCTCAGCAAAGAAGGGCAAAAAGGAATCAACGGAGGATTTTATCTTCAGCCAGGATATCATTTGCATCCGGGAGGACTTTGTCTTTGTTGTAAAGATCAATCAGTGAATAACGCGATCGACGCTTCATCTGTGAAAAAGCCGATAAACGTACTTTCGCTTGTTTTTAATTAAAAGAACACAAAATGAAAAACATAAAAGATATGGGCACATTGTTGTCTAAAGAAGAACAGAAGTCTGTGAATGGAAGTGGAAGCGGACTTAATAAATGCCGATACGGTGATGCAATTTGCTGTGGAACGGCCAACTGGCAATGTGGTGTTGGCGTTGCTGCAGGTGGATTTTACAATCCATCTAATGGGACATGTGACTGCGTTTAGTAATTAATCCATCCCCAATATGGGCTGCTGAGTGCGAACGTTCGGTAGCCCTATTCTTTCATTTCTTGCTCATTCAAATATCGATACCGTGATTAAAAAATTCCCACATTATTATCAATCCGAAAGTAAAGACTGCGGCCCAACATGTCTGAAAATTATTGCGAAGCAATTTGGTAAACGATTGGATATTCAAAGAGTTCGTGAGTTGGCTGAAACTACTCGGGAAGGGAGTAATTTGCTTTCGCTCAGCAATGCGGCCGAATCGGTTGGGTTCAGAAGTCTTGGAGTGAAGCTTTCGCTGAAAGATTTGGAAAAAGCGCCGCTTCCGTGTATTCTCCACTGGAATAAAAATCACTATGTCGTTCTGTATAAAATCAAGAAAGGGAAATACTACATCTCTGATCCTGCGGTCGGGTTGGTTGTCTATGGCAAGGATGAGTTCTTGAAGCATTGGATTGGGAACAATGCCAGCGAAACGACCAAAGAAGGAATTGTGCTTCTCTTAGAACCAACGCCCGATTTTGATCTGGAAGATGAAGCGTCTGGTGAAAAAAATAAGTCCTACGGGTTCTCCATGCTGTTTAAGTATGTGTGGCGCTACAAGTCGTTCATCGTTCAGCTCTCGGTTGGATTATTGGCAGGGAGTTTACTTCAGCTCATTTTCCCCTTTTTGACGCAGAGTGTAGTAGACGTCGGAATTCAAGATCAAAATATCCATTTCGTGTATGTGGTGCTGATTGCACAGCTCTTCCTGTTCTTTGGGAAAACGGCACTCGAATTAATTCGGAGTTGGATTGTTTTGCATTTGTCTACGCGCATCAATATTTCGCTCATTTCTGACTTTTTCATCAAGTTGATGAAGTTGCCAATTGCTTATTTCGATGTTCGAATGACTGGTGACATCCTTCAACGGATCAACGACCATCATCGTATTGAACGAATTCTAACGACCTCTTCACTCAATGTATTGTTCTCGGTGGTAAACATGTTCATCATGGGGGCAGTTTTGGCGTACTACAACTGGACTGTTTTTTGGATCTTTTTCGTCGGGAGTGTGCTCTATTTTGTGTGGGTTACGCTGTTTTTGAAGAAACGGGAAAAGCTAGACCATGAACGTTTTTCTGAAGTTAGCGCAGAACAAAGCAAGGTGATCGAATTGATCAATGGAATGCAAGAAATCAAACTGCACAATGCCGAAAAACAAAAGCGTTGGGGATGGGAACACATTCAGGCACGCCTTTTTAAAGTCTCGTTGAAGAGTTTAGTCTTGGAACAAACCCAAAATATTGGGAGCAATTTCATCAATGAACTCAAGAATATTTTCATTGTTTTCGTTTCGGCAAAGCTGGTGATTGATGGAAATATCACACTCGGTATGATGATGGCGATTACGAGTATCGTTGGAAATCTCAACGGTCCGGTCGTCCAGTTGATCAATTTTGTGCGAGAGCTGCAAGATGCTAAGATTTCTCTTGCACGATTGTCGGAGATTCATGAAAAAGAAGATGAACATCAACATGACCTTGATAAGACAACGGAAATTCCGATAGATGCCGATTTGGTGCTCAAAGATCTGTCTTTCCGCTACACGGGAGCTGAAAAAAATGTCTTGGATAACCTTAACCTGACCATTCCCGGAAAGAAAATCACGGCAATTGTGGGTTCTAGCGGCAGTGGAAAAACAACCTTGATGAAGCTGTTACTAAAATTTTATGATCCGAAAGAAGGATCGGTTGAAATTGATGGACTGGATTTGAATACAATTACGCAAAGGGCGTGGAGAAGTCATATCGGATCGGTGCTTCAGGAGGGGTTCATTTTTAATGATACCATTGCTAATAATATTGCGTTGGGCGAAGAAACAATCGATAAAGAAAGGTTGCGCTATGCTGCTGATGTTGCGAATATCAAAAGCTTTATTGAGGAGTATCCTCTGAGGTACAATACGAAGGTCGGATCGGAAGGTGTAGGAATGAGCACAGGGCAAAAACAACGTTTGCTGATTGCTAGGGCAGTGTATAAAAATCCTGAAATGCTCTTTTTTGACGAAGCAACCAGTGCACTCGATGCGAGCAACGAGAAAGAAATCATGGAGAAGTTGAATCTCTTTTTTGAAAACAAAACAGTGGTAGTAATCGCGCATCGTTTAAGTACGGTGATGAATGCTGATCAAATCGTTGTGCTGGAAAAAGGGAAGATCATCGAGCTGGGAACTCACCAGGAACTGGTTAATCTTAAAGGAAGCTATTTCAACTTGGTGAAAAATCAATTACAATTAGGTCAATAGTATGGAAAGAGAAGAAGATATTGAATTGAGAAGTGAGGAGGTGGAGGAAATTCTTACACGTCCGCCAAGGTGGATGATCCGTTGGGGAAGCGTTGTCGTTTTGCTTTTGCTGTTATTGGTGCTCGTTTTTTCCTATTTCATCAAATACCCTGATTTGGTTTCAACGCAAATTGTGATTACGACCCAAACGCCTCCAGAAAAGTTGATTGCGCGATCGAGTGGGAGGATAGAGAAAATTTTTGTCCAAAATCAAGAGGTTGTGGAGCCGGGAACGCCATTAGCTGTGATTGCGAATACAGCAGCTTATGAAGATGTCTTCCAGTTGAAAAGATGCTTGGATACGCTCGATGCCGACCACCTCAATTTCCCGTACGAACAGTTTGGAATTCTCAGTCTGGGGCCAATACAGGAAGCCTACACCGCTTTTGAGTTGGATTATGTGGCATATGATTTAAACCGAGAACTCAATCCCTATTCGATCGAAAGGTCTGCTCAAAATAAGGAGAGTAGTCAGCTCCAAGAACGATACGATTTGTTGCTGGAGCAATTTGAATTGGAACAAGAGGAACTGAAAATTCGAAAAGCGGCACTCGCAAGAGATAAGGCATTGTTTGAAAAAGGTGTGATCTCACTTGTGACCTGGGAAGGCAAAAAGTTGGAATACTTACAAGCGTCTAAGAACCTTAAGAATCTGCAAACGCAGCTATCACAAACACGGTCTTCCATCAACGAATTGAATTCTTCTTCGAGTACTTCTCGTGTGAATGAAACAATGGATGATGTCAACAGGACGAGAAATGTTTTTAGATCTCTGGCCCAACTGAAGAAAACCATTCAAGATTGGGAATTGAATTATGTTATTTCGGCGTCTGTTGCGGGTAAAGTTTCATTTATGAAAGTCTGGGTCGAGAATCAAACAATCGCTTCGGGTGAACAGGTGTTTACCGTTGTTCCTTCGGATGGACTCGATTATATCGGTAAGGTGAAGGCATCAGGAAATAAAGCGGGAAAAATAAAAGTCGGACAGAAAGTAAATGTTCGATTGGTGAACTATCCTGCCAGAGAGTTTGGGATTCTAGTGGGAGAGGTCCGCTCGATTTCATTAACGCCCGACCATGAAGGAAATATTTTAATTGACGTCTCTTTTCCAAATGGAATTCAAACGTCCTATGATGAAAAAATTGAATTTCAACAGGAAATGACTGGGTCTGCAGACATCGTCACAGAAGATTTACGGTTGATTGAACGCTTTTTCCATCACTTTTCAGAAATGTTTGAACGTTAAGAATATGAAGGGTAAACTAGTTGTTGTTGCGTTGGTGAGTTGGTTTCATGTAACTGCTCAAGACACGCTTTCGTTAAATGATTGTTTTCAGAAAGTGGAGCAGTCGCGCTATTCATTAATGCTTCAGAATGCGGATGCGGCTCGGTCAAAAGTGAACTTGAAATTTCATCAGTTGTCTATGCTTCCCACTCTAAGCGCTTTTGGAAATGTTGGTGCAGGTTTTGGGCGTGTATTGGATAATGTTTCCAATCAGTTCAGCACGAGTCAAGTCAATTTTCAATCTTTCGGACTGAATGCGTCCACTACGCTCTTCAATGGTTTGAGCTTTTTTAATGAAAAATCGGAGTTGCTACTGATTGATGATCGAGTGGAGATTAACAAAAGGCAGTCATTGAATTCGTTGTACGTCGATGTAACTTCGTTGTATGTTGATCTATGCATGAAGCAATCGGAGATCGAACTGAGTGAACAGAGAATTCAGCATTACGAGGACTTACTCGCTACGCAACGTCATTTGATTGCTGCTGGAAGCATAACGCAGGTCGATACATTGCGTTCCGAAAATCTTGTTTTACAAGAAAAGGTCGGGAGGATTAGGTTAGTAGAGCAGTATCGAAGTGCTGAGTTACGTCTCAATGCACTCATGGGTGTTGATTTGGAGTCAAAACATATCTACGATATTTCTAAGGTTACACATTTGGCGGGAAGAGTGGCGTATGATGAGGTGTACCTCATGAAATTGAATGCTGTGGAACTGAAGTTGCTAGAGGTAAAAGCAAAGAGAGATAAATCTTCGGTGATGCCGAGTTTGAGGTTGGATGCAGCTGTAGGAACGAGGTATTCTACGGCCTTAAAGATGGATGTGTTCGATCCCCAGAGCCCGCCAATGGCATACCGCGATCAACTCGACTTAAACCTCTATCAAAATGTCGGTTTTCAATTGAGTGTTCCCATTTTTGATCGTGGAGAATACCTTAAAAAAAGGAAGTTGCAAGAAATCAAGGAAGATGAGCTCAAACTTAAAGGGGATTTTCTCGAGATGAATTTTCAACGCAAGAAAAAGGAGATGGATCTACTCAAGAAAAGCTTGTCAGATCAAAGGATAGAGCTAGGAAAGAGTGTTGATAATCTTGAACATATTTACAAGGTCACCATGGAGCTGTACTCCAACGGACAGATAACGTTCAGTGAGTTGCAGGATGTCTTTGTGGAGTGGCAATCTGAGTTGTTGAAACTGGAGTCGGTGTGCTATGAGTCGATTAGGGTGGCGTTAGTAAGTGGAGATTGAGAGGCTTATGAGGATCAACTATTGTTTGTTCGGAAAGATGAAGTTCTTCATTTTAACTTCAATTTTTTCTTATCTTGTTTGAACTTAATAAATCATTTAATTGACAATTACCTATGAAAAAGGCACTATTTATCGGAGTTTTCGGGATGTTTGGTATCATGGCATTAGCATCTTGTAAAAAAGATTACACATGCAACTGTACCGTGAATGGAAATGAAGCAACTTTACAAATCAAAGATGCGAAGAAGAAGGACGCGCAAGATGCATGTGATGATGCAGAAGCGACTTATGCTCAAGCTGGAACAGCTTCGTGTACGTTGGATGCGGACTAGAATCGCAATGAAAAATGATATGGGGGGACAAACGTTCCCCTTTTTTATGATGCAACGTTTGATTCAGCGAGCAATTTGCCTTTAGCGAGAATGGTTGTGTGTTTAGGGTTTTGATGGTGTCTTGAGATATATCAGGATTTTTTTAGGTGTGGTTGCGATTTGAAACCAGGAACTTATAAGTTATTTAATTCACTCAGTGTTATTTTTTACACTTATAAGTTGATTATTTAATTTTTCTTTTTACCTTGCGGGCACTTAACAAACTTTTAACAATTATACCTATGAAAAAGATTATGCTAATCGGAAGCTTGGGAGTATTCGGAGTACTTGCCCTTGCATCATGTAAGAAAGATTACACGTGCGATTGTGATGAGAATGGAGTTGATTTTAGTATTCCTGATTCTAAGAAAAAGGATGCTGAAAAATCTTGTGAACAAGCTGCTACAACTTGGGGAGCGAACTGCTCACTAAAAGAGTAAAACACACTTGTATTTTAAGTATTGGGAGAGCGGTAGTTCTCCCTTTTTTGTTTTATATAAAAGATTGCAATGAATGGTTTTTTTCTAGATCTAGGATTGAGTTGGACAGTAAGCAAAGCCTTGCCGTATGTCTTATGGTTAGTTGTTGGTTTGCTCATTTTTTTATTCATTAAAAAAAGAGTGCAATCAAGAATAGCTAAGGTAGTTTCTAGCTTGGTGATCGTTATTCCTTTTGCTGTGTACTTTATGGTCAGTCCAATTTACGAAGGAGATTTTTCCAACGATAGCAGAACAATGAAGGCGGAACCATCATTTGGTCTCAAGAAAAACGAGTTAACGGTGTTGGCAATTCCAAACTGTCCCTTCTGTGCCGGTTCTATAGAACAACTCAATAAAATAGTAGAACGGACAGGCGTTGATCGAATTAATTTTATCGTAATAACCAACCAAGAGGAAGCTTTATTGCCATACAAGGAAATCGCATGCAAGGAGATTGCAGTGTCGGCTGTTCCAGATTTCGAATTGTTTGATGGCATAACAAAGGGTCGCTTTCCAACCTTTGTCTACTCCGACGGAAGTCAACTAAGCATTTGGCGTAATGACGGTTTTGGCGTACGCGCCAAAGATCATGTCGAGAGCAAGTTGTCAAAATAACGAGCCACGGCAATTGCTTTCTGAATTAGTCTCGCTCAATAGTGTGAGCAGTAATCTTCAAACCTTTAACCTCTATTGATCCGCCCTCCAGGGAGTTGAAATAGATGTTCATGTTGTCATTGTTATGGCGCAACCGCTGAATATTGACGTAATAGGTGTTGTGTAGCAGCGAGTCCTGCACTTGTCCCTTTGAAAGTTCAATAGGACTCCAGTTATACCAGTTCCATTTGTATTCAGAAAGTGTTTCAAACATGAGAATAACGCTCTTCGTCGAATCCGTCGTCTTATAATCAATATTGATTTCAAGCATTCCCTCATCGGATGGGACTTCATCCAAGACAACAAGTTGTTTAATTATCACTGCCTCCTTAATGGTTAAAGGTTCAGTGGATTCGTGAATTATTGTTTGCTTGTATGTGTAGTCGTCTGAGGGTAAATTTTTGGCGCGTTCGATCCATTCGGGATCAACAATCCCTCGGTTCAACTCAAGGTGGATGCCTGTGTAATTCGGAATGTCTGTTCTTCCGAAAATGTACCAGTAGTGTTGCTTCGTCATGCTGTCAAAGCTTAAATACCCCTTCATTCCTTGATATGTTTGAAGGATGTTGAGCACGCACACACCAACAAGAAAGCTGTAGCCTAGTATTTTATGAAGGTTTTTCTTCCAGCTGGCAATCGAAAACCCAACCAGTACAATTAGTAATGGGTAGATGTCGACCATCACGCGCGAACTGTAGGAGCTGGCATACCACCAACATTCCCATGAGCTCATTACCCAAATGTATAAGGGGGTGAATACAACAAATGACCAAAACAACACACGATTTTTGTGATACATAATATAAATCCCGTGAAGAATTAACAGGAAGAGAGGTGTGTACAAAAGCCATCCTTTTTTATACGAGAAGAGGAAATCGAAAATATTCGGATCTGACAAAATCAAATTCTCTGAATGCAAATTGGGGATAAAAGGTTCTCCGCCAATAATCCACCAGTAGGCTATTTGTGGAATGTTCCAAAGAAGGCCGAAAACGGGATAGACCCAAATGCGTTTTATGAATTCACCGCGAATGCCATATTTGCTTAGAAGTAGGACAAGAGGAAATACACCGAGTAAAACCTGTGTAGGTCGAATGGCAACAGTAAGTCCTAAAATGATCGCTGAAAGTAAGAGGTGCTTCCTAGAAAGAGTTCGCGAAAACTGAATAGTGTGATAAAAGGAGATCGCGTTGAGCGCAAACAAGTAGAGGTGCTGAAGATCGTACTGTAGAAAAAAGGTGATGTAAATGTTCGAAGCAACATATAGTACTAAGATGGCGATTGCCGCGGTTTTGTCGTTTAAAAATAGGAGGAGCGTTTTTCGTAAGTAGAGAAGACCCAGAAAGATAAAAAAGAGCGCGTTTAAAATGAAGAGGATGAAGTAAGGTTTGCTAAATCCATCCGTTTCGTATCCGAACATACGGGCAAATACATCTCCAATCAAATAGGCGGGGAGTTCAATGTATGCTTGCCCCATGTGATAAATGTTCAGTTCTTTTCCTGTTTCAGTTCGTACAATCTGATAAGCATAGATTCCGTCACAATAGTTGTTTTGAAGCTGTTGTGCCCATTCTTGTTTTATGTCAAGGTGCCCCTTCTCGAATAAATGAGGGAGGTACATGTAGTAGCCATAACCATCGTAAGCACAAAGGCAGGTCTCTTCATTAGACACCACTCGATTCATTTTGGGAAGGAAAGTGATAACGAATAGCACGAAAATCAGCAGCGATACTTTACCCGATAAGTTTGAATTGAATGATTTCAACATGTTTGAAGAGTTTCCTGAGCGTGTTACATTGGTGAAGATAAGTCGGTTTGGAAGTCTTAAATATACGTAGTTCCACGACAGTTGATATGCTGAATGCAAAAAATCGTGATCTGGTTTGGTGATTTTGGGGAAGATTTTTTATCTTTGATCAAGTCGATTCAAGACAAAACCACATTCAAAATTTCGGGCAAAAAGATGTAAACAGACCCCTGTGAAAAAAAGAATCTTTTTTCGCCGAACCCCTTGGTTTTTAAAATAATTCCCGTACATTTGCAGCCCCAAAAGTGTTTTTGGGCGATATTTTTATTAATTAAAGTTAACAGTATTTTTATGCCAACTATCCAACAATTAGTTCGCAAAGGGAGAAAGGTTGTGGTTAAGAAAAGCAAGTCAGCTGCACTTGATTCTTGTCCTCAACGTAAAGGAGTATGTGTGCGCGTGTACACCACTACACCTAAGAAGCCGAACTCGGCGATGCGTAAAGTTGCCAGAGTGCGACTAACAAACGGTAAGGAAGTCAATGCTTACATCGGAGGTGAAGGTCACAACCTTC